>JAPOUT010000045.1 GCA_026708545.1 Hyphomicrobiales bacterium | reverse complement strand
TTTCGGACCAATACGGCGTGATGCTGGAAGCCGGCAAGGTTGAAGACCTGTCCGATCTGGGCTTGGAAGCGCGGGAGGGATTCGTGTATCCGCTCCATGTCGCAGAACTGTGCCCGGGCCTTCCGGCATGGGAGGCCTTGCGCGACTGCGCCGGCACCTTTGCGACGGCGGAGACCCTCCCCCAAGGCAGGCTGGTGGATTACCCCGCCGACTGGGGAACGCCGGGCGCCGATCGTGTCCAGGGTTTGGAACTGCCCTTCAAGGCGGTTCCCGCAGGTTCGGAAGGTGCGTTGATCGCGGAGATGCGTGCGAGCATCGAGAAAAAGACGCCGCTTTTGATCGTGTTCTGGAAACCGCATTGGGCCCTGGCGCAATACGACGTCGCATGGGTTGACCTGCCCCCGGGCGAGGACGCCTGCTACGAGGACGCCTCGTGGGGACCCAATCCCGACGCGGTCAACGACTGCGACTTCCTGCCTTCAAGGATTTACAAGGCGGGCTGGTCGGGCCTGAAGGGCAAATGGCCGGCGGCACACGAAATCCTCACCAACTACCGGCTTTCCGCGGAAGACCAGCAGCCCATGATGGGAGCGGTCGACGTGGACGGCAAGTCGGTCGAAGAGGTGACCGAGGCGTGGATGGCGGCGAACGAGTCGGCATGGCGTCCGGTCGTCGAGGCGGCCACGCGCTGAAAAACACCGTCCCGGGCGCGTGAGCACATGACCACGCACACATGACCTTGCACGAAAGCGGCGCGGCAAAAGCGGCGGTTGCGTGCGAGGGGGTGTGGCAGGTCTTCGGCGAAAACGCCGAACGCGCGCTCGGGGACGCCCTCGGGCAAAACGACGGCAACGCAAAGGCGGCGGCGTCCCTGTTGCGCGAACGCGGACTCATCGCGGCGGTTTGCGACGTCGACTTCGAAGTCGGCAACGGCGAATTGTTTGTGATCATGGGCCTGTCGGGCTCGGGAAAATCGACGTTGCTGCGCTGCATCTCGAATTTGATACGGGCGACGGCGGGACGCATTGAAATCGAAGGAGAGGATTTGCGCGCGGCGGGCGGACGCAGGTTGATAGAGCTGCGCCGCGAGAAGCTGGGAATGGTGTTCCAGCACTTCGGCTTGTTTCCGCATATGGATGTCACGGAGAATGTCGCCTACCCCCTGCGTGTGAAGGGAGTCCCGGCAAGGGAGCGGCGCGCCCGGGCGGACGAGGTGATTCGCCTGGTCGGACTCGAGGGACGCGAGGGCGCCTATCCGCGCGAACTCTCCGGCGGACAGCGCCAGCGGGTCGGAATTGCACGCAGCCTGGCGGTTGATCCGAGCATCTGGTTTTTGGACGAGCCCTTCTCGGCGCTGGATCCCCTGATTCGCCGGCAGCTGCAGGACGAGTTCCTCAGGATTCAGGCGCGGCTGAAAAAGTCGATTGTCTTCATCACCCACGACATTGCCGAAGCGTTGAAGCTCGCCGACCGCATCGCGATCATGCGCGACGGCGAGATTGTGCAAATCGGCACGCCGGCGGAAATCGTCCTGCGTCCGGCGGATGATTACGTTCGCGGATTTTCCCGCGATGTCGCCAAGGGAAAACACGCATGCGTGGATTCGATCATGCGTCCGCCCGGCAAAGACGCACCCGGCGACGGCGATCCGGGCCTGCGGCCGGACATGACCCTTGATGCGGCGCTGGCATCGTGCATGTCGTTGTACGGGGCGGTGCCGGTGCGCGACGACGGCGGCAATGTCATCGGTTCCGTGCACCCGAAGGATTTGGTCGCGGCGCTGCAGGTGGAAGACTCGTAACGCGAATGCCGTTGATGCAGTCCTTGTCGTCTTTGCCGCCCTCTTCGCGCGCGGGCGTGGCGGTGCTCGCGACGGGAGGATTGTGCCTGGTTTTCACGCCGGTGTTTCCGTGGCTGGTCGTGTTTCCGGAGGCATGGTCGCTGCCGGTGAGCGAGTGGATCGGCGTTTCGCTGACATGGCTGTTTGAGTTGATAAAGCCGGCGGCGCGGATGGTCTCGTTTGTGCTGGAGCATCCGATGACGTGGATAAACGGGGGGCTCGCAACGACGCCCTGGCAAATCAGCATCGGCGCGGTAACGGCGCTGGGATGGTATATCGGCGGATGGCGGATGGCGCTGCTGGGATTTCTCGGACTGGGTTTTGTACTGGCTTCGGGTTACTGGATTGAGGGAATGAACACGCTGGCGCTGGTGGGAGTGTCCGTGCCCCTGGCGCTGGTGATCGGGGGTTTGACGGGAATAGTCGCATACGAGTTTGCCCGCGTTCGCAACATGATCCGGACGTTTTTGGACGTCATGCAGACGGTTCCGACTTTTGCATATCTCACGCCGTTGCTGCTGCTGTTCGGGTTTGGCCCCGTCGTCGGTTTGATAGCCTCGGCGATATATGCCTCGCCTCCGGTGGCGCGCAACGTGCTGCTAGGGCTTCAGCGCGTCGACCCGGAGATAAAAGAGGCGGCAATCATGAGCGGAAGCACGCGCATGCAGCAACTCTTTCTCGTGGAACTCCCCGCGGCCAAAAGGCAAATCATGATCGGGGTGAACCAGAGTTTGATGGCCGCATTGTCGATGGTGATTATCGCCGCGGTGATCGGCGGGTTTGACGACATCGGATGGGAAGTTTTGCTGACGATGCGCAAAGCGCAGTTCGGGGAAAGTCTTCTTGCGGGCCTGGTAATCGTCGTCTTTGCGGTGCTGATGGACCGGATGAGCGCGCGGCTGATTGAAGAAGGCGCGCGTTTTGATTTTCGAATATCGATGGGGATATTCGCGGCGTCGGTTTTGGCGTGGCTGGCCGGCTCGGAATATCTTCCCGGGGCCTCGGAATTCGCCCTGTTGGACGGAGTCGCCGAACGGGTTGATTCGGGCCTGGGCGAATTCACCGCGGCGCAGGGAGCGCGCCTGGATGAAATTAAAAACGGCGCGATGTTCTACGGATTGCTTCCTTTGCGAATCGGGCTGGACGAGGCCGTTTTGCCGTTCACCTGGGGCTTCCAGTGGGACGCGCGGATGAGCGCGCTGTTGCTGGGCGCCGCGATGGCGGTCGCGCTGGTGCTTGCATATCGCGGACGGCCGCTTGCGGGAACAGGTCTGGTTCTTGCGGCCGGAATGCTGGAAACGGGCATTGCGAATCTGCCATGGCCGTTCGTGCTGGCGGGCGCCTCCGCACTCGGATGGGTTGCCGGAGGACGCAAGCTTGCGCTGTACGCTTTCTTGATGCTGGCCGCGGTTTTGATTTCGGGCCTGTGGGAAAGGGCGTTGTTGTCGCTATATCTTTGCGGCGCCGCAGTGTTCGCCTGCGCGGTCGCGGGCGGAAGCATCGGACTGCTTTGCGCGATAAGTCCGGTGGCGTGGCGGGTTGTTCGACCGGTCTGCGACATGCTGCAGACGATTCCGTTGTTCGTGTTTTTGATTCCGGTGTTGATGTTTTTCCAGATAGGGGAGTTTTCCGCATTCCTGGCAATCTGTTTTTACGCAATCGTTCCGATGGTTCGCTATACGCGGCACGGACTGGTCGAAACGCCCGCGGAATTGCTTGAGGCGGCGCAGGCATGCGGAACAACCCGCTGGCAGATTTTGCGGGATATTCGTGCGCCGTATGCGGCGCCGACAATCCTGCTCGGACTCAACCAAACGATTTTGTATGCGTTTGCCATGCTGGTAATCGCTGCGCTGATAGGCACGACGGGACTGGGCCAGTCCATCTACTTGGCACTGGGGCAAGCGGATGTCGGCTTGGGAATATCCTCGGGAGCCGCGATGGCGATTTTGGCACTGGTTGCGGACAGGTTGGTGCAGGGATTTGCGCGCTCAAAACGGGAAGCTCTCGGCTTGTAGCACCGCGGTTTTCCGTATAAAATGGCGCAACGGGGGGAGATGTTTTTCGGAGGGCAGAATCATGGACAATACGGTTCTTGAGAATGACAACCGCGATTTGATCGAGATGGATCGCGCGCACATCTGGCACCATCTTTCGCAGCATAAAAAATACGAGAGCGCCGACCCCGTGCTGATGGTTGAGGGGAAGGGCTTGCGCGTTTGGGATTCCTCGGGCAGGGAATATATTGACGCGGTTGCAGGCGGCGTTTGGACGGTGAATGTCGGTTACGGACGCGAGAGCATTGCCGATGCGGTGCGCGAGCAGCTGGCAAAGATAAACTTTTTCTCCCATGCGATGGGATCGGAGCCGGGCTCGCGTTTTGCAGAGAAACTGCTGGAGAAAATGCCGGGAATGTCGCGGGTTTATTTCAGCCCGTCAGGTTCGGAAGCGAACGAAAAAGTCTACAAGATGGTGCGACAGATTTCGCACGCCAAACACGGCGGCAAGAAGAACAAAATTCTCTACCGGGCGCGCGACTACCACGGCACGACGATAACGGCATTGTCCTCCGGCGGACAGGACGAGAGGGGCGCGCAATACGGACCGATGACCCCGGGATTTGTCGAGGTGCCGCACTGTTTGGCGTATCGCGGCGAGGGGGGCGACAAGCCCGACTTCGGTGTTCGCGCGGCAGAAGCCATCGAAGAAGTCATCAAGCGCGAAGGCGCCGACACCATCGGCGCGCTGGTGCTGGAGCCGATAACGGCGGGCGGCGGGGCGATAGTTCCGCCCGAGGGTTACTGGGAGAAAGTCCAGGAGATTTGCCGTCGCTATGACATCTTGCTGCACATAGACGAGGTTGTTTGCGGCTTCGGTCGTGCGGGAAGCTGGTTCGCATACCAGTTGTACGGCATTGAGCCGGACTTTGTCACGATGGCGAAAGGAGTTGCCTCCGGTTATGCGGCGATAGCGTGCACGGTGACGCACGAGCGGGTGTTCGAGAAGTTCAAGGACAATCCCGGGGACCCGTTGAATTATTTCCGCGACATCTCCACCTTTGGCGGCTGCACGGCAGGACCCGCCGCGGCATTGGAAAACATGCGCATCATCGAAGACGAAGGTTTGATTGAGAACGCCGCCAAGGTGGGCGACTATCTGCTCGAAAAATTGCAGCAGTTACAAAAAAACCACGAAGTGATTGGGGATGTTCGCGGTCGAGGGCTGCTGGCGGGAATTGAGTTGGTTAGCGACAGGGCAACGCGCGAGCCCGTGGAAGAAACGCGCGTCCAAGCCGTGGTTGCAGGATGCTTGCAGCGCGGCGTGATTATCGGGGCAACCAATCGTTCGCTTGCAGGCTTGAACAACACATTGCTGTTGGCACCGCCGTTAGTGTGCAGCAAAAAAGATGTTGATGCGATTGTTGATGCAATCGACGGCTCCTTGCGTGAGGAATTTGCCTAACCTGTCGACGTCAGTCGTCTCCGGTAACCCCGCCTGGAGGCGCGTCGTGATTCCGAATTTCCCCCTTACGCTTCGGCCGGACGCAGCACGACCGACTCTCCGCATCCGCAGGCATCAACCTGGTTGGGATTCTCAAACACGAACCCCGATGAAATCTCCCCCTCCTGGTAGTCCATCCGCGCCCCGAGCAAAAACATCACCGCGGCGGCATCAATAAAAACCTTAACGCCCCTCTCCTCGATGGTCTCATCCCCGGGCCGCGCGCCGTCCGCATAATCGATTTTGTAAGACATCCCCGCGCATCCCGCGTTCGCCACGCCAAGCCGAATCCCCGCGGCGGGGGACTCGCTGCATTCGAGCAGCACGCGGATGCGCTCGGCGGCGGCGTCCGTCAGCGTCAAAACGGGAGGTCTTTCCTTTAGGGCGGCCATTAAAACATATCCAGCATGAGCCGTGCCTCGTCCGACATTCTCGAGGGATCCCACGGCGGTTCAAAAACCATATTGACGCGCACCTCGCCAACGCCTTCGACGCCCGCTACGGCATCGCGCACCCACACGGGCATGTGCTCGGCGACGGGACAACCGGGCGCGGTGAGAGTCATGTCGATGTCAACGCTCCCGTCGTCAAGTTGTTCAACCTTGTAGATAAGGCCCAATTCGTAAATATCAACGGGAATCTCCGGATCGTAAACCGATTTCAACGCGGCAACCAGGGCGTCGCGCATGGCATCCGACCCCGGGGGGGCCGCCGCCTGTGCGGGCTTGTTATCTCCGGCCGCAGGCTCTTTCGTCTCGGCGCCGCCGCCGGGATTACCGTCAAGGCCGAGTTGCAGGGAAGAGGAATCGTCCATCATTGCCACCTCAAGCAAAAAGTTTGATGGCGCGTTTGAGCGCGCTTGCGAGGGCTTCGACGTCCTCGTGCGTATTGTAGATTGCAAAAGACGCCCGTGCCGTTGCGCTCACGCCGAAATGCTCCATCAACGGCTGGGCGCAATGGTGCCCCGCCCGGACGGCAACGCCGTATTGGTCGATAATGGTCGCAATGTCGTGCGCGTGCGCATTGTCGACGGTGAAGGAAATGATGGAGCCGCACGCATCGGGCGTGCCGACGAGATTTACGCCGTCGATTCCGCCGAGCTGTTCGATGGCGTGCTCCCGCAAGGCGGCCTCGTGCGCCTGTATTTGCCGCCACTCCCAGCCTTGGATGTATTCGATGGCGGAGCCGAACGCAATGGCCTGGGCGATGGGAGGAGTGCCGGCTTCGAAGCGGTGCGGTGAATCGGCGTAGGTGATGTTGTCGCGCGCAACTTCGCGAATCATTTCGCCGCCGCCCCGGTAGGGACGCATGACTTGGAGATGTTCGCGTTTCGCGTAGAGAGCGCCGATGCCCGAAGGCGCATAGAGCTTGTGCCCGGTGACTGCGTAGAAATCGCAATCGAGATCCCGGACATCGACCGGCATGTGGACGGCCGCCTGCGAGCCGTCGATAACGGTGACGATGCCGCGTTCGTGCGCGCGTCTGACGATGTCCTTGATTGGGAGGATGGTGCCGATCGCGTTTGACATATGCGTAATGGCAAGCAGTTTGACGCCCGGAGCAAGCGCTTTTTCGAGGGAGTTGATGTCAAAGTTCCCGTCTTTGTCGCATTCGATCCAGCGCAGTTTGACGCCCTTGCGCTCGCGCAGGAAGTGCCACGGAACGATGTTCGAGTGGTGCTCGAAGACGGTAAGCGCGATTTCGTCCCCTTCCTGCAGCATCGGCTCGGCAAAACTCGAAGCGACGAGGTTGAGCGCGTCGGTGCTCCCGCCGGTGAAGATGATCTCGTCAATGTGCCGCGCGTTGAGGAACCCGCGAAGTTTTTCGCGCGCGTCTTCATACGCCGCGGTTGCGAGGTTGGAGAGATGGTGCATGCCCCGGTGGACGTTGGCATAGGCGCTCTCGTAGGTGTTCGAGAGCGAATCGAGGACGGCCCGGGGTTTTTGCGCCGAGGCGGCGCTATCGAGATAAACAAGCCGGTGCCCGTGCGGACGCGCGTTTTCGAAGATGGGAAAATCGTCGCGTGCGCGCGCAATATCCCGCACGTGCACGTCCGGAGCGGGCGCGCGGACGGGAGAGAATTCCTGCATTGAAGTTTCCATGTTCTGTCCTTCCGGACATTCTAGCACAATGTCGCGGGCGCGTTAAACGGCCTCGTTCTCGTGCGCGGCGGCCATATCGAGCATGGAGTTGAAACGAAAGGCGCAGGAAGGCTGCGTGCGCGGCTTCATGGTCGCGCCAAAGCCCCCGCGCGCATGCCGGCGGTAGATATGGCACGACGCGAGCCCGATGTCATTGGCGGGCTCGTGGTCGTGAAACATGCTCTCGGCGGTGTGAAGAATGTCGCCTTTGCCGATTCCGGCCTTTTGCAGGACATCAAGCATGAGGCGGAAGTTTTCCGGGGACGGCTTGTACGCGCCGGCATCCTCGGCGGTGACGACGGCGTCAAAGCCGACGCCGAGCTTTTCGTTGCTTGCCCGGAAGCTCTGCCGGTCGACGTTGGAGAGAATGACGAGCTTGTAATGCCGCTTGAGGTAGGCGAGCGCCTCGGCGGAGTCGGGAAAGGCCGGCCAGTTTCCGACCGAGAGGCCGTATTCGCGGCATTCGTCTTCGCCGGCGCCGACGCCCCATTCTTTTGCGAGGTCCGCATAAACGCCTCCCAGCAACTCCCGATAGAGCCGGC
Organism: Hyphomicrobiales bacterium; assembly: GCA_026708545.1. Taxonomy (GTDB): domain Bacteria; phylum Pseudomonadota; class Alphaproteobacteria; order JAPOUT01; family JAPOUT01; genus JAPOUT01. The sequence goes on along the minus strand of JAPOUT010000045.1, from coordinate 5,347 downwards.
CGGGCGTTTCCGCCTGATGGCGCGATTCGTGCCGTGCATGCGCTTCGAGAATATCGTCGCCCGAAAGCGTGCGCTCGACGCGCGATGTGAGCGGTCGAAGGTTTTCGAGTATGCCGCTCTCCCAGTCGATCAGCGTTCCGTAGCAATCGAAGGAAAGCGTCGTGAAATCGTGCAAACGCATGGCGTGTCTCCTTGAAGTCCTAAAGTTACGCGGCAAGGTCCTTGCGCATTTCGGTGGAGGCGGCAAAGGAAAAAAGAAATCTGAACAAGCCGACCGCATGGGTTTTGACGGAGCGGTAGCCCCGCCGTTCGTAAAGCCGGCGCGCAAGGGGATTGGTGTCGATGACGTCAAGGCGCACGCCCCGCTTTCCGAGTCTTCGCGCATGGTCCTCAACGGCGGCAAGCAAGAGCGTTCCGATGCCTTGTCCCCGCGCTTCGTCGACGACGGCAAGCCCGTCCATCAAGAGCGTATCGGAGGATTTGGAGCGGTCGAGCATTGCCATTGCAAGCAGCCGGATGCCGCCGCTCCATCCGAAGATGCGGAACATCGACGCGAATCTCGGAGAGAAGACGCCCCGGCCGTGCTGTTCGAAACCCGCAACGCCGAGGAATTGCCCGTTCCGCAGCGCAACGAGGATGCGGTCGAGATTGAGGCTTTCGCTCAGGAGCCGCTCGGCCTTTTCGCCGGTGCCGAGGAGGGGCGCGATTTTTTCGTGAAGCGCATGCAGGTACAGCCGGGCGATGGCGCCCCGGTGCCGTTCTTGTCCGCCGAGGCGGATATCGATTTGCGCGGACGTGTTCATGCTTCCTGCGTCTGGGCGAAAACGTTTTCCATCCAGCGGATCGCATGCGATTCGGTGTTGATTCGGAGCGCCTCGTCTTCGATTCGTTCGAGGACGTCGCCGAGGAAAGCCTTGATGAGAAGTTGGCGCGCATCGTTTTCGGAGATTCCGCGCGCGCGCAGGTAGAAAAGCGCGTCCCGGTCGATCTCGCCGACGGCGGAGCCGTGGGCGCATTCGACATCGTCGTTGAAAATTTCAAGTTCGGGTTTTGCGTTCATGGACGCATCGCGCCCGAGGAGAAGCGCTTTGGAAGTCTGCCGCCCGTTGCTTCGCACCGCGCCGGGCTCGACGCGCACGAGTCCCTGGAAAACGCCGCGCGCATCGCCGGTGAGAACGTTTTTGACAAGCGTGTCGGAGAGGCACTCCGGAACCTTGTGATGGAGCAGCACGTTGACGTCGCGCGTTTCGCCCGCACCGGCAAGCGAGAGCGCGCCGAGCTCCGCCTTTGCCCCGCCGCCCTCGAAGAGGATGTTGTATTCATGCCGCACGAGCTTCCCGCCCGCGCCCAGCGCCGTACAGGAAAATTGCGCTTCCTGTTCCAGCCGCACCTCCGTTCTTGCAAGGGAAATATGCTGCGGGTTGTTGTATTCGATGCAAGCGTATTCGAGTTTTGCGCCTTCCCCGACGGCGACGTCGGTTAGATGGGTTTGCAGGCCGGAAACAAAGTTTTTGTGGATATGTGTTTCGAGAAGTTTCAGGCTCGCGCCTTTGTTGAGACGCACCTTCGCCCTTGAATGCATCGAGCAGGATTCTTTCTTCGCGGAGAGAAACAGAAGATGGACGAAGTTTTGCGCTCCGGCATCCGGATCGACAACGAGTTCGAATCCGTCGCTTGCCAGCGACAGATTCAGGCTCCCGAGCATGTCGTTGTCGATGTCTCCGTTTGCGAGCGGCGCGTATCCGGCCCGGAGCCGGACGCTTTTGGGAAGCTTTTCAAGATCGGAGTGTTGCGCGCTGAACCTTCCGTCGAAAAAAACGATGGTTGCGGACAGTTCGCTTCCTGCAAGCGCGCACATTTGTTCGGCGCTTTCTCTGAAAAGCCCGATGGCCTCTTCGATGGTCTTGTTCGGCCGTGCGTCTTGCGCGGAGGAAAGCGGGGGCAAAGGGCCTTGCAACGCGCCGGCGAGGTCGGTATACCGCCACGCCTCCAGACGCCGCGTAGGCAGGCCGAGGGCGGCAAATTGCTCGCGCGCCCTTCTCCGCAGGGCGGCTTCCTCGCCGGTCGGCGCACCCGCTTCGATGCGTTCGGCCGCCTCCATTAAAGACGTCACCGCTTGATGCGCGCCTTTCGGCAGATTCGAGATTTGCGCGCTCATGCTTGTGCGGCTTGCTGGAATTCGGCGTATCCGCCGTCCTCGACTTTTTGCGCAAGCTCGGGCCCGCCGGAGCGGAGGATGCTTCCCTTCGCCATGATGTGGACGCGGTCGGGACGCACATGCTGCAGCAAGCGCTGGTAATGGGTGATGAGCAGCATGGCGCGTTCGGGCGAGCGCAGGCTTTCAATTCCGGTTGCGACGGTCTTGAGCGCGTCAACATCAAGGCCGGAGTCGGTTTCGTCAAGGACGGCGAGCACGGGCTCAAGCAGCAGCATCTGCAAAATCTCGGCGCGCTTTTTTTCACCGCCCGAAAATCCGAGATTGATGTATCGCTTGAGCATGCTCTCGTCGAAAGAGAGTTGCGAGGCGAGGGACCTCACCTGCTTGAGGAATTCAACGGCATCGAGTTTGTCTTTGCCGGAAGCGGCACGGCGGGCGTTGACGGCCTCTTTGAGGAAGCTGATGGTGGCGATTCCCTCAATGGCAACAGGGTATTGGAATCCGAGGAAGAGTCCCGCCCGTGCACGCGTCTCAACGTCCATGTCGGCAAGATCCTCGCCCTTAAAAAGGATGCGTCCGCTCGTGATATCGTATCCGTCCTTGCCGGCAAGAATGTATGCGAGGGTTGATTTGCCAGATCCGTTCGGGCCCATGATGGCGTGGACCTGTCCGCGTTCAATGGCGAGGTCAACGCCGCGCAGGATGGCCTTGCCATCAATTTCGGCGTGGAGATTCTCGATTTGAAGGAGCGGAGCGGCGTTCACCCGATGCTTCCTTCCAACGAAATGCCGACAAGTTGCTGGGCCTCGACGGCGAATTCCATCGGGAGCTTTTGCAGAACCTCCCGGCAGAATCCGTTGACGATGAGGGCGACGGCCTCTTCCTCGCCGATGCCGCGCTGGCGGCAGTAAAACAGCTGCTCTTCGCTCACCCGCGAAGTCGTCGCTTCGTGCTCGAGAAGCGCGCTCGGGTTTTTGCTTTCGATGTAGGGAGTCGTATGCGCGCTTGTCGCATCGCCGATGAGAAGCGAATCGCATTGCGTAAAGTTGCGCGCGGACTCCGCTTTGGGATGGATGGAGACAAGTCCGCGATAGCAATTGGAAGACCGGCCGGCGGATATCCCCTTCGATATGACCCGGCTTGACGTGTTCTTGCCGAGGTGGAGCATCTTCGTTCCGGAATCGATTTGCTGGCGGTTGTTTGCGATGGCGATGGAATAGAACTCGCCGACGGAATCGTCGCCGCGCAGAATGCAGCTCGGATATTTCCAGGTGATGGCGGAGCCGGTCTCGACCTGCGTCCATGATATTTTTGAGCGGTCGCCCCTGCAGTCGCCGCGTTTGGTGACGAAATTATAAATGCCGCCTTTGCCCTCGGCGTCGCCGGGATACCAGTTTTGAACGGTGGAGTATTTAATCTCGGCGTTCTCAAGGGCGACGAGCTCGACCACCGCCGCATGGAGCTGGTTTTCGTCCCGTTGCGGCGCGGTGCACCCTTCGAGATAGCTGACGTAGGAATCCTTTTCGGCAATGATGAGCGTGCGCTCGAACTGGCCGGTGTTTGCTTCGTTGATGCGGAAGTAGGTGGAGAGTTCCATCGGACACCGCACGCCTTCGGGGATGTAAACAAAAGAGCCGTCGGTGAAAACCGCGGAGTTGAGGGTTGCGAAAAAATTATCCGAATAGGGAACAACGGAGCCGAGATAACGGCGCACGAGTTCGGGATGTTCCTGAACGGCTTCCGAGAACGAAGAGAAGATGACTCCGACTTCCCGAAGTTTTTCCTTGAAAGTCGTCGCAACGGATACGGAGTCGAAGACGGCATCAACGGCAACGCCGGCGAGAATTTCCTGCTCGGCGAGGGGAATGCCGAGTTTTTCGTAGGTGCGAAGCAATTCCGGATCAACCTCGTCAAGGCTTTTGGGACGGTCGGCGTTGGACTTCGGCGCGGCGTAATAATAGAGATCCTGGTAATCAATGGGCGGATGGGCAACGCGCGCCCAATCGGGTTCGCTCATCTTGAGCCAGCGCTGATAGGCGCGCATGCGCCACTCCAGAAGCCATTCGGGTTCCTGTTTTTTCGCCGAGATAAAACGGATGATGTCTTCGTTGAGACCTTTGGGCGCCTTGTCGGATTCGATGTCCGTGAAAAAATCGTATTTCTTGCGTTCGTCCCGGAGACGCTCGACGGTATCGACGGTTTGCTGCGCTAATGGAGGCATGGCTCGAGTATCCCTTGTTTTTCTTCGATCTTAGTGCGCCGCGCCAATCTCCGCCAGGATTCGAGGAAGCGGTCAATGTCGGCGCGGCTCGTTTGCCATCCCAGAGAGACTCGAAGCGCATTTTGCGCAAGATGCGATTCGGCGCCCATAGCGGTCAGGACATGGGAAGGCGCAAGTTTTCCGCTTGAACAGGCGGAGCCGGAACTGACCGCGATTCCCATGAGGTCAAGCGCGATGATGATGCTTTCGGCCTTGGCCGCCCGGCTCGTGTCGTTCGTTGCGAAGCAGGAAGTGTTTGGCATTCTGTTTGCGTCCTTGGAAAATATGGTGACATTGCCGGATGAAAGCAACTCGTCCTCAAGTCTATCACGAAGTTCCTGCAACTTGTTGAAAGTTTCAAAGCGCGCAGGCGCCAAGCTTGCCGCGGCGCCGAGTCCCGCGATGCCCGCGATGTTTTCCGTCCCCGAACGCCAACCTCTTTCCTGCCCTCCCCCCAGGATGACGCCTTGAAACGGCGGCGGCATTTCGAGGGTCTCGCGCAAGCACGCGAGCGCGCCGACGCCCGTCGGACCTCCCATTTTATGGGCGGAGAGCGCACAAAAATCGAGGTCGTGGTCGGCGGGGTGGAAGGGGATTCGCCCCACGGTTTGAACGGCATCGCAGTGGATGAACCCGCCGGCCTCGTGCATCCGTTCGGCGGCCTGCCCGACGGGCTGGATGGCTCCGGTTTCGTTGTTGGCCGCCATGCAGGCAAGAAAGGCAGGGTCATCCGATTCGCAAAGCGCGGCATCGAGATCGTCAAGATCCATGCACCCGTCCTTATCGAGTTTGACGATTCGGGTCGGCAGCGAATGCGCCGCGGCATGCTGGAGCACGCACGGATGCTCGCCTGCGGAAACGAAAAGCCGCTTCGCGCCCAGCGGAACCGCCTGAGCAAGCGCGAGCCCGTTGGCTTCCGCGCCGCCGGA
>JAPOUT010000059.1 GCA_026708545.1 Hyphomicrobiales bacterium | reverse complement strand
ATTGCAGGGGCGCGAGCACGGGGTGATTACGCGCGCGCGCCATCGCGATGTCGTCGGGAGGTTTCGCGCGGGGCTGGCGGAGGCGCTCGGGGAGATGGAGCATGCGGAACCGGATATGGAACTGGCAGCGGAGGGGTTGCGCCTGGCGGCGCGCTCGCTGGCGTATTTGTGCGACCCGGTGGATGTGGAGGATGTTTTGGGGGCGGTGTTTTCGGAGTTTTGCATCGGGAAGTAAAGAGGGCGGCGTTTTGCTTTTTAAAGTGGTATGGTCGTAACCCCTCGTGGCGGCATCTTTGTTGCTTGTGCACGATTCTCTTGAACATCCGCAACCGGAACGAGCATGAACCGACTTGCAAACGCCCTCAGTCCTTATCTGATCCAGCATGCGGACAATCCGGTTCACTGGTACGAATGGTGTGACGCGGCGTTCGAGGAGGCGCGCGCCGAAAACAAGCCTGTTTTATTGTCGGTCGGTTATTCGTCGTGCCATTGGTGTCACGTGATGGCACATGAGAGTTTTTCGGACGAAGAGATTGCCGGCGTGATGAATAAGCATTTCGTCAACATTAAAGTCGACCGCGAGGAGCGTCCCGATGTTGATGCGTTGTATATGCGCGCGCTGCAGTTGACGGGAACGGGAGGCGGATGGCCTTTGACGATGTTTTTGACGCCGAAGGGCGAGCCTTTTTGGGGAGGTACGTATTTCCCACCGCGCGAGAAATTCGGCCGGCCGGGTTTTATTGATGTGTTGTATTCGATTGCCCGTGTATATTCCGGGGAGCCCGGGAAGATTGCAGACGCGGTTGACGCGATGGGCGAAGGATTGGCAAAACTTACGCAGCCGCAACCGTCATCGGATATTGCACCGGACGAAATATTGACGCAAACACGCAGGTTCCTTGAGGTGACCGACAACGAGCATGGAGGCATCCCCGGGGGCGCGCCGAAGTTTCCGCAAACGCAGGCGATGGAATTATTATGGCGCGGCTGGCGACGGACGGGCGATAGCGCCGCGAGGGACGCGGTTTTACTCGCGATGGAGCGGATGTGTTCGGGCGGGATTTATGACCACCTGGGCGGCGGATTTTATCGCTACAGCACCGATCGTTATTGGTTGGTTCCGCATTTTGAAAAGATGCTGTACGACAACGCTCTGATGATTTCTTTGCTGTCCGCCGTGTGGCAGGACACGCGCGTTGAATTGTATCGACAAAGAATAGAAGAGAGTGTCGGCTGGCTGCTGCGCGAGATGCGGCTTCCTTCCGGTGCGTTTGCCTCGAGTTTGGATGCGGACAGTTCCGGCGGCGAGGGCAGTTTTTATGTTTGGCGCGAAGAGGAAATCGATGCGATTCTCGGCGACGAAAGCGGCGTATTCAAGGAAACCTACGATGTGAGCGCGAGAGGTAACTGGGAAGGCGTTTGCATTCTGAACCGTCTGCACGGTTCAAAAAATGCGGACGAGAGGCTTTTATCGTCTCTGCGCGCCCGTCTATTGACCGAAAGGGAGAAGCGGGAACGCCCCTCCCGCGACGACAAGATTCTCTCTGATTGGAACGGTTTGGCGATAACGGCATTGGCGCGGGCGAGTATCGCTCTGGATAGGCCCGAGTGGATGGATGCCGCGTTCGATGCTTTTGCGTTTATTGTCGAGAATATGCACGACGGGAACGGAGGTTTGCTTCATGCGCGGCGCATTAAGACAAGCGCGAACATGGACGAATCGAGCGTGGGTGCGATGGCGTTTTCGACGGACTATGCCGAGATGATTAACGCCGCATTGACGCTTTACCAGCTTTCGGGGGGTGAAAAGTTTCTGCGCCGTGCGCTTGATTGGATCGGGGTTCTGGACAGGGACTATCGCGTTGAGGATGGCGCGGGTTACTACGACACATCGAAGTCGGGCGAGAGATTGTTGTTGCGTTTGCGCACGAGCGAGGACGGTGCACAGCCTTGTGCGAATTTTGTGATGGCCGGAGTGTTTGCGAAATTGTTCCATTTGACCGGCGAATCGGATTACGGCGAGCGATGCGCCGCTTTGCTTGCGCTTGATGCCGGCGGATTGAAAACAAACTTCTTCAGTTTGGCCGGGCTGTTGTGCGCTGCGGACGACTTTTTTCATTCGACTCGCGTCGCGGTCCATGGTTCGGGCGGGGAGAGCGATGTGTTGCTCGGAATCGCCCGCCGGGCCCCGGGGCCCGGCATCGTCGTGGTCCGTAGCGGGGGAGAAACCTCCGAAGCGGTCGTCTGCCGCGGGGAAAGGTGCAGCCTCCCCGTTCGCGACGGAGAACTGCTCCGCCGCGGCCTGTCTGTTCCGGGAATGTCGCTGGACGTCTTCGGCGGCTAATCCGCCGAAGTTTTTTCCTCTTCCAGCGCGCGCGCCTCCTCCGGCAGCATCACGGGTATGCCGTCGCGAATCGGATAGGCAAGGCCCGCGGCTTTGGAAATGAGTTCTTGCGCCTTGCTGTCGTAGATGAGCTCGCCGCCGGTGACCGGGCAGACGAGGATTTCGAGTAGACCGGGATCAACCTTTGTCGCACGCTCGCCCTCCATATTAATGCGTCGGCGAGGGTTCGTTGTCGTTATGGCGCACCTGCCCCATGAGATCCATCTCGGTGAGACCGATGAGGATGTTGTTGCGCGAGTTCAGGCTGTCCGCCTCAAGCAGAGCCTGCCTTTCCCGGGTGCCGAAGGGCCCGATCATGGCCAGGGAGTTGACGAGTTGTTCGTTGGAAGAGTCGCGGATGGCGTCCCAGTCGGCCTGCATGTCGTGGCGGTTGAGGTATTTTTCGAGGGTTTCGAGCAACAATGCGCGGTTGACCTCTTCCTCGCCGTGTCCTTCGTACAGGTCGTTTTTGAACGCTTTGTAGTCGACGGCGCACCGCCGGTAGGGTGTGTCGACTTCGAGTTCCTCGCGGATGGTGAAACGGCAGATTCCGGTCAGCACCAGCAGGATTCGCCCGTCTTCGGTTTCGGCCCAGGATGTGATGTTGCCGGCGCAGCCGGTCGGATAAAGTTTGGCGTCGTCGGTCGCGTTGCCGTCTTCGATATCGCCGAGCTCAAGGGCGTCAACCGCGGGTTTGGAGATTCGTTCATGGAGAGGCTGTATGATTCCGATGGGGATGTCCCGGGATCTTGCTTCATGGACGAGCGCAAGGTATCGAGGCTCGAAAATGTTGAGGGGGAGTTGCCCGCGCGGGAGCAGGAGTGCGCCGGGAAGCGGAAATACGGGTAGCGTGCTTGGCAGATCGGAGATGTTCTGGAACATGTTTTGATATTCTCCTTGTTCGTTTGTGTCGTTGTTGTTTGGCATATTCTTTACACTCAACTAACTAAACAAAAGAGCGGAGAGTTTTTTACGTCCTTCGATAGTGACAATATCACTGCTTCCGTATGCTTCAAAGAGTTCAACAAGTTGCTTGCGCGCGGCTTGTTCGTTCCATTTTGGGTTGCGTTTGACGATTTCAAGAAGTTGCCCGACGGCATCGCTTTTGCGGTTGGCACCATGAAGGGCGAGAGCGAGATCAAAACGTGCGGCATGGTCGTCGGGCGATTGTTGAACGCGTGATTCCATTGTTGAAAGATCGCCGACGTTTGCACTCTTTTGCGCCAGCGCGAGGGAGGATTTTGCGGCGATTACGGATTCGTGTTCAAGGTCTTCCGTTTTTACTTTTTCGAGAATTCTCTCGGCCTGTTCGATGTCGCCGACGGCAATGTGCGCGCGCGCAAGCCCGCCGATGGCGCGTGGATTGGTTGCATCGGTTTGCAACGCTTGCGAAAAATATTGCGCGGCAGTCGTGGAATCGCCGGATTCGAGCGCCTGCTCGGCGATCTCAATGTCGTTGTCGGATGATGCGGCGGGGAGGTCGCCGAGAAGGCGCGTAAACATTTCCTTGACCTGGCTTTCGCTCGCGGCGCCGACAAATCCGTCAACGGGCTGCCCTTTGTTGAAGACCATGACGGCAGGGATGGAAGAGATGCGAAGCTGTTGCGCGATTTCCGGATATGCTTCGACATTCATTTTGACAAGCCGAACGGCGCCTTTTGCGGCGGTGGTCGCCTTTTCGAGGATGGGCGTGAGCTGTCGGCAAGGCGCGCAGGTCGGACCCCAGAAGTCGACAATCACAGGCAGCTGCATTGAAGCTTCAAGAACATCCTGAAGGAAGCTCTGCGGCGTGGTGTCGATGATAAACGCGTTGCTCGATGAATCGGTGCCGTCGGCGTCTTCGATGAAAATTCCGTCGTCTTGATTTTGTGTTTGCATTGTTTTGTCTTCCATGGATTTAATTTTCCCGTCTGTTACCATATGGCGTTTTGTTGTAACGATTTCCAGTTATTTTCCATCGTTTCCCTAATCTTTGCGAAATTCCCGCGGCGGTTGCTTAAGCCTCGCGCAAATGTCCTCAAATTGCTCAATAGTCCTGTAAGTGACGGTAACGCGACCCCGGTTGGAACGGTTGCCTTCGGTGATGTTGACGCGCATGCCGCATTGTTCGGAGATTTTCTTTTCGAGTGCAAGGAGGTCGACGCTTTTTTGCCTTGCTCTTTTTGCGACTTTGGAGCCGTTTTTTGTGTCGTCGGTTTGGTTTTGTTTGATGTGGTTTTCCGTCTGTCGAACGTTAAGTCCGAGGGAGATGACTTGTTCGGCAAGCGCCTCCACGTCTTTTTGGCCGACAAGCGCCCTGCCGTGCCCGGGAGTGAGGGTTCCTTCTGCAATGTGCTGCCGGATGTCCGGCGGGAGTTTGAGAAGCCGGATGAGATTGGTGATGTGCGAGCGTGATTTGGACAGCATTTGTGCAAGCTGTTCCTGCGTGTGTCCGAACTTTTCAATGAGTTGTTCGTATCCGGCCGCTTCCTCGATGGGATTGAGTTCGGCGCGTTGAATGTTTTCAATGAGTGCGCATTCAAGGGTTTCCGCGTCCGTGAGATCGTGGACGATGACGGGGACTTGGTGAAGCGAGCAGATTTGCGCGGCCCGCCACCGGCGCTCTCCTGCGACGATTTCGAAGCGTTCGGGATTTTGTTTGTCGGGTCTTACGAGTATGGGCTGCAGGACGCCTCTTGTATGAATGGAGTGGGCGAGTTGCTTGAGTTCGGTTTGGGAAAATTCCTTGCGCGGTTGGTCGGAATTGGGAGTGAGGAATTCGATGGGAACCTGCCGTACACCTCCGTTTTCTTTGTCGGCCGTCTTCCCGTCCGCGGCCGGGGAAGGCACTGTCGGCGACGGTTCTTTTGCAACAGCGGACTCGCGCCAGCTTTCCTCTCCGAGCAACGCCGCGAGACCCTTGCCGAGTCCGCGGAGCCTTTTTTCTTGTGGTTGTTTTACCATTTTATTTTCCTTATGTGTCTGTGCCGTTTTGTTGTTCCTTGTGGATAAGTTCGGCGGCGAGCCGCATGTATGCGAGAGAACCGGGACATTGATTATCGTATAACAACGCCGGATGTCCGTGGGACGGCGCCTCGGAGAGCCGGACGTTTCGCGGGATGGATGTTTTGAAGACTTTGTCACCCATGACTTCCTGGACGTCGTTGGCGACTTGTTCGGACAAGCGGTTGCGCCGGTCCATCATGGTGAGGAGCACGCCGTAGATGTGCAGCGACGGATTGAGCGAGTTGCGGATATTCTCGATGGCGTGCAGTAATTGCGACAACCCTTCCAACGCAAAAAATTCGCATTGCAACGGCACGAGCACTCCCTCGGCGCCGGTGAAAGCGTTGACGGTGAGCAAATTAAGCGATGGCGGACAATCGATGAGAACCCAATGGTAGGGAGGAAGTTCTTCGTTGATGCGGCGCAGCAGGTCGCGCAACAAAAAGCACCGCTCGGACATGTCCGCCCATTCGAGGTCGACACCGAGCAATTCTTCTCCCGAAGGGAGCAAGTCGAGTCCGGGCACGGGCGTCGAACGTATTGCTTCTTGCAGGGATGCGTTGCCGATGAGGGCATCGTAACTGGATGGCGAGCGTTTGTGTTTTTCAATGCCGAGTCCCGTGCTGGCGTTTCCTTGCGGGTCGATGTCGAGGATGAGAACGGGAAATCCGACAATCGCAAGAGCGGAGCCGAGGTTGATGGCCGTGGTCGTTTTTCCGACTCCGCCTTTTTGGTTCGCGATGGCGAGGACTCGTCCCTCGGGTGCAGGCGCGTCAAGGGAGACGGCAGTTTCCTCGGTGGTTTGGGTCGCCGCTTCAGCCATTTGCTACCCGCCTTTCTCGTGATTTCGATGTTCGGTGTTTTTCCAAGCGTGTGAGCAGCGCCAACAACGCGGACGGCGTTACCCCTTCAACGTGTGCGGCCTGCTCAAGGGTGTTCGGGCGCACCCGCGCGAGGCTCTCCCGGGCTTCGTGGGAGATTTCTTCCATCTCTTCATAGACGAATGTGCCGGGGAGGATGGTTTCGCGGTGCGCTCGAAGCGTTGCGATTTCCTTGTCCTGCCTGTTCAGGTAAGGAGCATAACGTGCTTCGTATTCGATCTGCTCGCGCGCTTCCGGCGGCAAGCTGCCCAATTGCGGCCAAATACCGGCAAGTTTTTCAAAGGTTACGTCGGGCAACACGAGCAGCGCGAAGACATCCCGGGAGACGCCGTCGCGTCGCGCTTCGATGCCGTGGGACCGGGCCTGCTCCGGCGTCAAAGAGAGCGACCTTGCCATTTCTTGCGCTGCCACAAATTGCGCGTGTTTGCCGCGATGGAGGAAGGCTCGATGCGGGCCGACCACGCCCCATGATTCTCCTTTTGCCGTGAGACGCCGGTCGGCGTTGTCGGCTCGAAGCCTGAGTCGATATTCCGCGCGCGATGTGAACATCCGATAAGGCTCGCTCACTCCCCGCGTGACCAGATCATCAATCATCACACCGATGTAAGCCTCGGCACGGGACAAGACCACACCGTCGTTGCCGCCGACTCGACGCGCGGCATTCATGCCGGCGACGGTGCCAAGCGCCGCGGCTTCTTCGTATCCGGTGGTGCCGTTGATTTGACCGGCGAGAAACAATCCGGGCAAGCGGCGCGATTCGAGAGAGGGAAGCAGGTCGCGCGGGTCGAGATAGTCATACTCGATGGCGTATCCGGGTCGAAATATTTTCACGTTTTCCAGCCCGGGAATGGTGCGCAGGAATTCGTTCTGGATGTCCTCGGGCAGGGAGGTTGAGATGCCGTTGGGATAGATGGTCGGGCTGTCCAAGCCTTCGGGTTCCAGAAAAATATTATGCTGTTCCCGCTCGGGGAAGCGGGAGACTTTATCCTCTATGGAGGGGCAGTAGCGCGGACCCGTGCCGGTGATTTGACCACCATAAATAGCTGATTTTTCTATGTTTTTTGCAACAATTGCATGTGTTGCCGGAGAGGTGGCGGTGATATGGCAGGGCACTTGCGGGAGGTTCGTTTTGTCCGTTAGAAAAGAGAGATAGGTGGGTGTGTTGTCACCGTCCTGGCGTTGCAAGGCATCAAAATTGATGCTTCGGCCATCGAGTCTCGGCGGCGTTCCGGTTTTGAGTCGCGCGACCGGAAAACCCATCTTCCGCAATTTCCGCGCCAGTGCCATCGATGGCGGATCTCCGGCTCTTCCTGCAGGAATTCTCCGGGCTCCCAGATGTATCATCCCGCCGAGAAATGTGCCGCTCGTCATTACCACCGCCCCTGCCCGCCAAATGTTTCCGTCTTCGTCCACCACTCCGCCAACGGCCCCATCCGCTAGATGAAGATCCTGGACGGCGGCGGCACAAATCTCCAAATTCGGCGTGCCTTCGAGCATTTTTCGCATGTTTCGGCGATATTCTTCCCTGTCCAGTTGGGCTCTAGGCCCCCGCACTGCCGGGCCTTTTGAAGCATTCAACAAACGGAATTGGATTGCCGAATCATCCGAGGCCCGCGCTAGAAATCCGTCAAGGGCGTCCACCTCCCTCGCTAAATGCCCCTTCCCCAACCCTCCCATCGCCGGATTACAGGAGAGCTCGCCGATCCGTGTGACATCATGGGTGAGCAGGAGGGTCCGCGCGCCCATTCTTGCCGCAGCCCCTGCAGCCTCGCAACCAGCGTGTCCGCCACCGACAACAATCACATCATGGTGCTTCGAGGAGGGTGTTTCGGGCATGGGACAATTCTCAAGAATGGTTTATAGGCGATTCGCCCGCGATTCAGGGCGGATTCGTAGCATCATAGCCCTATGTTTTCCGTAAAACAATCTTTTTTTGTATTAATTTGGGATTCGCCGAAAGGACCTCAAAATTGTTTCACGTGAAACAATTGCGAATTAACCCCGAAAACCCGAGGAAAAAACCGAAAATTCTTGCCCGGGAAGAAGTTTTGGAGGATGCTTTAAAAAGATTCGGAAAAATATCCTGAAATTGTTTCACGTGAAACAATTGTAAAAACCCCTCCTTGTATCGCGGAATTTTCCTTAAATTTTTGCCCGGGCGGTCTCGCGCCGCCCACAAATCATAACGCATCCACAACTTCGGTCAATATGCCCTTCCCCTCTTCCGGCCGCTTTCCGAACCGTGGCGAATTGCCGCCCGCGATGCTCCGATGTTTTTTGACGGTCCATAAAATCCGGTTCGTCGGAACGCCGGACTTTCGCGGGCATTCTGTCAGCGATTCGCCGAGAGCGAACAGTCGGTCGCGCGGCACGGCACCGGGATGATGTCCTTTTCCCGGCATTTTGCGGGCACGGCAATCTTGACACTTGACGCCGGGCGTAAATCAAAACATTATTACAAACCTCCATGCTACGAGCAGTAGCGGTAAATCTCTCAATTCTTCGGAAAGGAAAAATATGAAAACCATACACATAGTCATGCTCGGGTTTGTTGCTACTGTTGCGTTTGGTGCTTCCGCACACGCGCAAGATTCAACCGTGCCCGAGCCGGCCTTGAAAGTGGACGCTTCAACCGCAAACGCCTCACCCGGTGGTGCACTTGTCGGATTTAGAGCCTCGGAACAACTTTCCAATCCCCAGGCATGGCAGACGAATTCCGCCGGAAACATTCGATTCTGTTACGTCATCACCCAGCTCACCAACGAATCGGGCCAGAGTTTTTATCTCGAGGAATTCCAGATCAAATGTACTGAGTGGCAATGAAGCAAGGGAGCTAACCCGTACATTGCGGGCCGTGTTAGGTCGTCCTGGATCTGAAGACCGCGTTCCGCAATAGCGGGATTCGTTGGTGTTGTGGAACTTCGGCGGCATCCCGCGCGCCGGGTCGGTCAAGCGACCGGCCGCGGCTACGGGGTAATATTTTCAAGTTGATTTTGCTGGTAGTTTGGAGGCTTTTGGGTGTTCGCGGAGCTGCAATTCCTCTTGCTTTTTTCCGCGTTTCACAGGATTCCTTACGAATCGTTGTTGAATTGCGCTGTGGTAACAAGAAATTTTAGATTTAAAAAGAAACTAACTATTTGGAAATGCTATAAAATTTAATGTTTTAGAATTGTTGCGTACGGATGATTCCTTATGTGGGAGAGTCTTTGGACGTTTGGTTGTTTTTGAGTGTGTAGAATATCGTTTCGAGAAGTTGTTACCCCCACCCAAAGGCCAACTTTGTCGGTGGGAGCATCATTCATGCCGTTTATTTTTTCTTTTTGCCGGGCAGGTAACCGAACCGGGCCATCTGCTCGCCGTGGCGTTCAACGACGCGGGCGACCTGGTCTGAATCCAGAATGCCTTTCCATTGCCCTTCCTTCCCTGCACGAAAAAACGCCTTCGAATATTCGGAACGCTCCTTGAAATCCTTTCGACGCTCTTGGGACTGTAGCGTTTTGAACGATGAATTTCGTATCGCTCTATCCAGCCGGTCGCGTGAAGGCTTTAAGCCAAGAAAATCAGAAACGCGACGAAACTCCCGACGAGGCTTTGCCAGCATGTCCTCATACCGCATCACCAGTAGACCCCGATTCTCCCTCGCCGTCCAGCTCGAAACATGGGTCGACCACGAAGCATGATATTCCATTATGTGCGTATCGGACATATCCGTTATGGCGCCTTCTTGCCCCAAACGGTCGATAGCCGCATCAATATCCGTTCCGAAATGATGTGTCATCGATAAGGCGACGTCCAGCGGATTTCTCACGATATAAATCGCCCCTGCGGTCACATCCATGTTATGCAGGGCGGTTTCGTGTTTTTCGCCGAGGAAATTGTGTGTTTTCACAAAGACCGTATCCGGAAACGCGCGAGTCATATCCCTTTGGCCTTTCGGGCGGATTCGGGCAACTTCCTCCTCTCCGGCCTCCTTCAACACGCCTTCAAAATGGCGCGTATACCACTTGGAATCCGACTCACCCAGGCAAAAATGGTCCAAATCATTTATGGCGACAGGCTCATCGCTCCCCCGCAAAAGATTATGTAAAAACGAACGCATCCAAGTGTTTCCGGACTTCGGATACGATGCCAGCCACATCAGCGCTCCCATATTTCCATCCTAAATCGTCGTTATGCTTTCACTTTCTTGGTTGCCAACTCGCACAAAAATTCGTATAAACAAGGAAGCAGAAGTTCCATAACCCGATTCCGTATGAGCAGTTCCTACACCAGCATAGCATACCTCAAAATCTTCGCACTCGGACTCGCCGCTGTTGCGCACGGTTTTGTCGGCGGCACCAGCGCTTTTGCGCAGCAATCGGGTCAACCTGATTTCTCCACGCAGTATGAGGAGTACTCCGAAGAAGAATATTTGCGCGAAATCGAGGAACTCGAAGCGCTCTACGACCAGTATCTTGCCGAAGAAGGAAACGACGAAATAGCTATTTTCCCGGAAGACGGAGCATTCGGCAGAAATGTACCGGATCCCATAAGGGGGCAGACCTCCGAAATCTTCATCACTCCGACCGAACAAGACGCCCTTGCCGAGACCATCCTGACCGAACAACCAACACCCGAAGTCGAGTTTGTGGAGGAAGAAATCATCGAACTTGCTGACGAGGCTCTCGAAACATCCACCCCCAAGTTGTTGATTGTCGAGGAAGTTGCCTCCGAACCGGTGCAAGAAACTGTTGAGGTGGCATCTCCCGACCCGACGCAAGAAATTGTTGTGGTTGAGGAAGCGGATGTAGAGGAAGATGCCGCTCGCGAGAGTGAAACTGCTGAAACCGTCGTAGAAGATTCCGCACCTGTAGCACCGGTCGAGTTGGCCGCGCCTGTCAGCGGGGAACCGGTTGCCGAAGAGGTTGTCGAATCGACGCCCGTCGCCGGTCTTGTTGAGGAAATTCTCGAAACGCCTGCAACCGAAAATCTTGCCGCCGAGTCGTCCGTCTTTGGGGAAGTCGTTGTCGAAGAAATTATCTCTGAACCAACGTTGGGGATCGCGGAAGGAACCGATGCCAGCCCCGAACCGGTGCAGGAAATTGTTGTGGTTGAGGAAGCGGATGTAGAGGAAGATGCCGCTCGCGAGAGTGAAACCGCTGAAACCACCATAGAAGAGCCCGCACCCGCAGCACCGATCGAGTTGGCCGCGCCTGTCAGCGGGGAACCGGTTGCCGAAGAGGTAGCCGAGGAGGTATCTCCTGAGCCAACGCTGGAAGTTGCCGAGGAAACGGAAGCCGTCCCCGAGCCGGCACCGGAAATCGCTGAGGTTGAGGAAACGGACATAGAAGAAGAAACCGTTCGCGAGAGTGAGGTTGCTGAAACCGCCATAGAAGAGCCCGCACCCATACCCGTGGCACCGGTCGAAATAGCCGCGCCTGTCAGCGAGGAACCGGTTGCCGAAGAAATTGTTGAGGAGGTACCTCCCGAGCCGACGCTGGAAGTCGCCGAGGAAACGGAAGCCGCCCCCGAGCCGGCACAGGAAATCGTTGAGGTTGAAGAAGCGGACATAGAAGAAGAGGCTGTTCGCGAGAGTGAGGTTGCTGAAACCGCCATAGAAGAGCCCGCACCCATACCCGTGGCACCGGTCGAAATAGCCGCGCCTGTCAGCGAGGAACCGGTTGCCGAAGAAATTGTTGAGGAGGTACCTCCCGAGCCGACGCTGGAAGTCGCCGAGGAAACGGAAGCCGCCCCCGAGCCGGCACAGGAAATCGTTGAGGTTGAAGAAGCGGACATAGAAGAAGAGGCTGTTCGCGAGAGTGAGGTTGCTGAAACCGCCATAGAGGAGCCCGCACCCATACCCGTGGCACCGGTCGAAATAGCTGCGCCTGTCAGCGAGGAGCCGGTTGCCGAAGAGGTTGTTGAAGTGGCTCCTGCCGCCGATCTTGTTGAGGAGGCCGTTGTCGAAGAAGTTGTCTCTGAACCGGTGCTGGAGATTGCGGAAGAGATTGAAAGCACTCCCGAACCGGTGCAAGAAATTGTTGAGGAGGTGCCTCCCGAGCCGACGCTGGAAATTGCCGAAGAAACGGAGGCCGCCCCCGAGCCGACGCTGGAAATTGTTGAGGTTGAAGAAGCGGACATAGAAGAAGAGACCGTTCGCGAGAGCGAAACCGCTGAAACTGCCACAGAAGATTCCGCACCCGTGGCACCGGTCGAAATAGCTACGCCTGTCAGCGAGGAGCCGGTTGCCGAAGAGGTTGTTGAAGTGGCTCCTGCCGCCGATCTTGTTGAGGAGGCCGTTGTCGAGGAAGTTGTCTCTGAACCGGCGCTGGAGATTGCGGAAGAGATTGAAAGCGCCCCCGAACCGGTGCAAGAAATTGTTGAGGATGTACCTCCCGAGTCGGCGCTGGAAGTCGCCGAGGAAACGGAAGCCGCCCCCGAGCCGGCACTGGAAATCGTTGAGGTTGAAGAAGCGGACATAGAAGAAGAGACCGTTCGCGAGAGCGAAACCGCTGAAACTGCCACAGAAGATTCCGCACCCGTGGCACCGGTCGAAATAGCTACGCCTGTCAGCGAGGAGCCGGTTGCCGAAGAGGTTGTTGAAGTGGCTCCTGCCGCCGATCTTGTTGAGGAGGCCGTTGTCGAGGAAGTTGTCTCTGAACCGGCGCTGGAGATTGCGGAAGAGATTGAAAGCGCCCCCGAACCGGTGCAAGAAATTGTTGAGGATGTACCTCCCGAGTCGGCGCTGGAAATCGCAGTGGAAGAATCCGTGATTGAAGAAAGCGTCGAAAAGGTTGCCGAAGAGTCTGTTCCTGGGGCGCCCGTCGAATCGGCTGAAACTGTTGCGGAAATTACACTTGGGGAGGTGCCTATTCCTTTGGCACCCATTAGACCGGTAGAGGCCGTTGCGGAGGCCCCGCCAGCCGGGGCGCCCGTTGAACCGGTCGATCTTGTTGGGGAAACCGCGCCCGCCGAAGATCCTGCCCTCGCAGAAGTTGTCGCTGAAGAATCGCTTGCCGCCGAAGAGTCCGCCGATTCGTCTTCTTTAGGGACTACCATCACAAGTGCTTTCACAAACTTTCTCGCCTCTACCATCGGATTCACGCAGGACTCCGAACAGTTGGAAGACGTCGAAGCAGAAGAAGTGGAAGTTGCCGAGCAATCCGAACCAATCGAACCAACCACTCCTGTTGAGACCATTGCGGAGACTGCACCAACTGAAGAGCTTGTTCCTGCATCGCCCGCCGAGTCGGTTGAGGTTGCCGCGGAGACTGCGTCCGCCGAGGAACCTGT
>JAPOUT010000025.1 GCA_026708545.1 Hyphomicrobiales bacterium | reverse complement strand
GGCGAGGGCGTCACGTCGCTCCGGCCCGGTGACCACGTTATTCCCCTTTACACCCCGGAATGCCGCGAGTGCGATTTTTGCCTCAATCCCAAAACAAACCTCTGTCAGGCGATTCGAACAACGCAGGGACAGGGTGTTATGCCGGATGGAACGTCACGATTCTCGTACAACGGAGAAAAGGTTCTGCACTACATGGGATGTTCGACCTTCGCCAATCACACGGTTCTACCGGAGATAGCTTTGGCAAAAGTTCGAAAAGACGCTCCTTTCGAGAAAATCTGTTACATCGGTTGCGGGGTGACAACCGGGGTCGGCGCGGTATTGAATACGGCGAAAGTCGAGGCAGGCTCAACGGTCGTGGTGTTCGGGCTCGGAGGAATAGGTTTGAATGTCATACAGGGTTGCCGACTTGTCGGAGCGGCCCGCGTTGTTGGAGTGGATGTCAATCCGGCGCGCGAAGCTTTGGGTCGAAAGTTCGGGATGACCGACTTTGTCAATCCTTCGAAAATAAAGGGCGATGTTGTCGGGCATTTGGTTGAATTGACGGGCGGGGGCGCCGATTATTCTTTCGAGTGCATCGGGAACGTTGAGACGATGCGCCAGGCTTTGGAGTGTTGTCACAAGGGCTGGGGGGAAAGTGTAATTATCGGGGTTGCGGGTGCCGGCGCGGAGATATCGACGCGGCCGTTCCAGTTGGTAACGGGGAGGGTTTGGCGCGGAACGGCTTTTGGAGGCGCCCGGGGTCGCACGGATGTGCCGAAGATTGTGGATTGGTATATGGAGGGCCGGCTTGATATAGATTCGCTGATTACGCATGAGTTGCCCTTGGAGCGGATTAATGATGCGTTCGATTTAATGCATGCGGGCGAGTCTATTCGTTCGGTTGTGGTCTATTAGGATTGGCCGAGTCCGCGCTGTCCTCCTCTCGTCTAAAACATAAAAAAGAGGGCGGCATAAAGCCGCCCTCAATTCCGTATATCCGCAATGGCGTTTACATCATGCCGCCCATGCCACCCATGTCCGGCATGCCGCCCCCGCCCGGCATGGGCGGAGACTTCGGCTCGGGCTTCTCGGCAATCATCGCGCCCGTCGTTACCAGCAAGCCGGCAATCGAGGCGGCATCCTGAATCGCAGTCCGCATGACTTTCGTCGGGTCAATAATCCCCGCCGCAACCATGTCAACATACGACTCTTTTTGCGCATCAAAACCAATTCCGGAACTCTTGTTCTCGAGAATCTTCCCGATTACGACAGAACCATCCACTCCGGCGTTTTCCGCAATCTGCCGCGCGGGAGCTTCCAGCGCACGCAATACGACATTAATGCCGGTCTGGATGTCCGCATTCGAATTCTTCAATCCGCTTACGGCCTTCTTGCAACGCAACAGGGCACATCCGCCGCCTTGGACAACACCCTCTTCGACCGCGGCGCGCGTCGAGTTTAAGGCGTCATCAACGCGATCTTTGCGCTCCTTGACTTCAACCTCGGTGGCGCCGCCGACATGAATCACGGCAACGCCGCCGGCGAGTTTTGCCAGACGCTCTTGCAGTTTTTCACGGTCGTAGTCGGAAGTGGTCTCTTCGATTTGAGCGCGAATCTGATCCACGCGCGATTCAATCTCGTCCTTCTTACCCTTACCGCCGATGATGGTGGTGTTCTCTTTGGTAATGCGAACTCGTTTCGCCGATCCGAGCATGTTGTCCGGAGCGGTCATCGGTGTGAGTGCGACGTTCTCCAGCTTGATGCCAAGGTCATCCGAGATGACCTGTCCGCCCGTCAAGATGGCAATGTCTTGCAACATCGCCTTGCGACGGTCTCCAAACGCCGGAGCCTTCACGGCGGCAATCTTCAGGTTGCCACGCAGGTGGTTGACAACCAGGGTTGCAAGCGCCTCGCCCTCAATGTCTTCGGCAATGATGAGCAGCGGACAACTGGATTTGAAAGCTGCTTCCAGCAACGGCAGTATTGCCTGGTGGTTGGTAAGCTTCTTTTCGTGGAGAAGAATGCGCGGGTTTTCCAACTCGGCGACGACCTTTTCGGCGTTGGTGATGAAATAAGGCGAGAGATAACCACGGTCAAACTGCATGCCTTCGACGACATCAAGTTCGCTCTCGAGACTCTTGGCTTCTTCAACAGTGATGACGCCGTCATTGCCGACGGTTTGCATCGCCTTGGCGATCATCTTGCCGATTTCTTGTTCGCCGTTGGCGGAGATGGTTCCGACCTGGGCGATTTCCGCAGAGGATTTAATCTTCTTGGACTGGCGTTGCAGATCTTTGACAACCTCGTCGACAGCGATATCAATACCGCGTTTGACGTCCATCGGGTTGCTCCCTGCGGCAACCGCTTTTGCACCACCGCGCACGATTGCTTGCGCGAGAACGGTGGCGGTGGTGGTGCCGTCACCGGCGACATCATTGGTTTTTGATGCAACCTCGCGCAGCATTTGTGCGCCCATGTTTTCCATTTTGTCGGAGAGCTCGATCTCCTTGGCGACCGTGACGCCGTCCTTGGTTGAACGCGGTGCGCCGAAACTTTTGTCCAGCACGACATTGCGGCCTTTCGGGCCCAAGGTGACCTTGACGGCATCCGCCATCGTGTTTATTCCGCGCAACAATTTGTCTCGCGCGGCATCTCCGAGTTGAACTTCTTTAGCAGCCATGTTTTTTACTCCTGTGAATGACCAGGCAGGAAACCAATCCTGCCAACATTAGGTTTCAGTTGTGTGTGTGGGTGCAGGCAACACAATCGTGCAGCTTGCTTGTGAAATCTTATGCGGCTTTCTTGCCCTTACCTTTCGAGACCAACACGCCCATGATGTCGCTCTCTTTCATGATCATCAATTTCTCCGAATTGATGGTCACTTCGGTTCCGCTCCATTTGCCGAACAGCACATGGTCCCCGGGTTTGACATCGGGGGGTGTGAGCTTCCCTTGTTCGTTGCGTGCACCCGGGCCAACGGCGACGATTTGCCCTTGACAGGGTTTCTCGGCAGCGGAATCAGGGATGATGATGCCTCCGGGCGATGTGTTTTCTTCATCGAATTGCCGGACAACAACCCGATCATGTAGTGGACGAAAATTCATAACTCAGTTCTCCTTGTTCAAGGTTGATGACTCTGCCACGAGGGCAATACAGCGCATAGATAGGGCTCCAAAATCGGTTTTCAAGGTTTCGGCGCCCGAATCTAGGGGAAAATTACAAAAATTATGCCGCATGGGAGGCAGCGGGCTCGGTCAGCAGGGCAAAAAGGGCGGCGGACTCCTCGCAGGCGCGAAGTTTCCGGGTCAGGTCCCCGGCGCCGAGCATGCGGGAAATCCTCGCTAGCACCTTGAGATAATCCGCTCCCGCGCTTCCCGGTCCTAGCAGCAGAAAGACCAAATCTACCGGCTCCTCATCCACCGCATCGAAGGCGACGGGCGTCTCCAAGGAGGCAAAAAATCCGTACAGCCTCCCCAGTTCGGCGAGTTTGCCGTGGGGTATGGCGATGCCGCGCCCGACTCCCGTCGCGCCAAGGCGCTCGCGTTCCTTGAGGGTCGCGAAAATATCGCGTGCCGACACTCCCGTGACTTTGGATGCCAACTCCGACATCGACTGCAATAACTGCTTCTTGGAGTTTGCACCCAAGCCAGCAACCACGCTCTCGCGCGACAATATCTCCGCTAGCTCCATTGGCGATGTGTCTCCTGAATGTTTTTAAGGTTTATACGTGGTTTGCGAAAGCACCCGGCTCAAGCGCTTCTGTGTGAGCGGGTATTCGAATGGTGGTCCTTGATGCGGCGTTTGTGCCGACGCAGTTGCTTTTCGAGGCGTTCGAGGGCTTGTTCGAGGCTGGCGCGAACATCTCCGCCGCGCCCCTGTGCCTGTACCAACAGCCCCGAGCCCAAGTGAGCCGACGCATCCGCCTGGTATTCTTGTCCGTCCTTGACGAAGGTCACGGAAGCGTCCACGGCACGTTCGGTGTACTTGGATACAGCGCCGGCGAGACGCTCCTCGGCGTGGGTTCGAAAACTGTCGCCGAGGGAAAAATGAATTGCCGAAACCTGAATGCGCATAAGCCTCCGTATATCGTTTTCGGGGAATGGAAAGGATGCCTTAAGGCTAGGGTCTCGAGGCGTCCGTGTCAATGGTGATTCGAATCCGCTACGCAGATGTGATAGTTTGCCGAGATGGTAGCGAAACAATTGGTATTTGACGATTCCAAAATGCCTTTCTTCAAAATGAACGGCTGCGGCAATGATTTCGTCGTTTTGGA
Source organism: Hyphomicrobiales bacterium (assembly GCA_026708545.1). Lineage (GTDB taxonomy): Bacteria > Pseudomonadota > Alphaproteobacteria > JAPOUT01 > JAPOUT01 > JAPOUT01. Next base: position 9,680 of record JAPOUT010000025.1, on the reverse strand, counting down.
CGGACGTGGCAACGGTGCGCTGAGCGCCGCGCTTACGCCGGAATTACGCCGCCTGATTGCCTCGAGGGGAGAGGGAATCGGCTGCGACCAATTGCTCGTTATCCTGGACGGGGCCGAGGGAATCGATGCGGTGATGGATGTTTATAACGCCGATGGTTCGTCTTCGCTGGCTTGCGGCAACGGTGCGCGCTGTATTGCCCTGTTGTTGGGAGAATCACGAATCGGCACGGAGATTGTTCTGCAAGCGGGAGAACGTCAACTCGAGTGCCGCATCACCGGAAACGGGCAGGTGTGCGTCGATATGGGCATACCGGTGTTTTCACCCGATGCGATACCCTTGTCTCTGCCCGTCGAAGACGGCGCCGTCCTTTCACCCGCCTTGTTTGCCCCGCCAATGTTGCAACCTGCCGATATTGCCGGTGCCGTGAGCATGGGTAATCCCCATTGCGTTTTTTTCTTCAACGAGGCAAATGCGCTTAACGACATTGATCTTGCTTCCTTGGGGCCTTTGCTCGAGTATCACGACGCTTTTCCCGAACGCGCCAATATCAGTTTTGTTCATGTTGGGGCGGACGGTTCGTTTCACCTGCGTGTCTGGGAGCGCGGTGCCGGCGCGACTTTGTGCTGTGGTACGGCGGCTTGCGCGGCTTTCGCGTTGGCGCGGCGACATGGTTTGTGCGCTCGAACAACCCGGGCGCATTTGCCCGGCGGCACCCTCGAACTTCATCAGCGCGAGAACGACGGGCACATCCTTATGGGCGGTGCCGCCGTTCTCGAATATGAGGGCGTGTTTGATGCACTTGAACGGCGCGTCGCGTGAGCAGGCAAGTCGTTTCTCTGGGATGTCGACTCAATAGTTACGAGTCCGGCATTATCCAACGGCATGTAAATGCCGCCGGCCTGGACGACGCATTCGTTGTCAACAGTTGCGCCGTGACCACCGAAGCCGTTCGGCAGTCCCGCCAGGCGATTAGGCGGCTTCGGCGCGACAATCCCGATGCGACCCTTGTCGCCACCGGGTGCGCCGCGCAAATTAATTCCCGTGAATTCGCCGATATGGAAGAAGTCGATTTTGTTTTAGGCAACCGGGAAAAAATGCAAGCTTCGAGTTTTCGATCTTTGGTTGCGGGAGACTCGCCGCGCATACAAGTCGGCGACATCATGGAGGCGACGCAAGCATCCGAGGCTGCGCAGCCGCTTCCCGAATTCAATGAACGCGCCCGCGCCTTCCTGCAAGTGCAGAACGGCTGCGACCATCGTTGCACTTTCTGCGTCATTCCTTTCGGGCGCGGCAACGCCCGTTCCATGCCTGCCCGGGAGGTTGCCGCGCGCGCGCGGGAGATCACACGCAAGGGCTTCGCGGAGATTACGCTCACCGGCGTTGATCTCACCGCCTACGGACAGGACCTCGAGTCTCCGATGCGCCTCGGCGATTTGCTTGCGCATCTGCTTGATGCCGTTCCCGAAGCGCGACGGCTGCGCTTGTCGTCCCTTGATGCCATTGAGCTCGATCCTCTCGCGCTAGAACTGCTTGAAAGCGAAGAGAGATTGCTGCCGCATGTGCATTTGTCGTTGCAATCGGGTGACGACATCATCCTCAAGCGAATGAAAAGAAGGCACTCTCGCAAGGATGCCATTGATTTGTGCGACCGGTTGCGAGGACGTCGCAGCGATATTGTTTTCGGCGCCGATCTCATCGCCGGCTTTCCGACCGAGACGGAAGCGATGTTCCGCCAAACCGAACGCTTGGTCGATGAATGCGGGCTTACTTGGCTGCATGTGTTTGCGTTTTCACCGCGCCCGGGAACGCCGGCGGCACGGATGCCTCCGACGCCTTCGGCGCAAATACAAGAGCGTGCCCGGCGCTTGCGCGAACTCGGCGGGAGCGCCGCTCGCCGTTATGCGCAATCGCTGGTCGGCACAAGCCAGGAAGTTCTCGTCGAGAGCCCCGTTCGCGCTCGAAACGGACAATATGCGCTTATCGAAGTTCCGGGGGGCGATGCGGTAGCCGGGCGCGTGACGCGTTTGCACATCAGGGAAGTACGAGAAAACACGCCGGTAGGTGTGATGGAATCATGAGCGCGAACATCTTTGCGCGATTGCGGCGAACGGCGCTGTCGCTGAACTTCGGCGCAGGGGAGAAACTCGGAAACGCCCTTGACGACGCCCGCCTGCAAACCCTTGAGCGCGCATTGATAGAAGCGGATGTCGGGCCGACGGCAAGTCGAAGGGTTCTCGAAAAATTGCGCGAAGCGCGCTTTTCCGGCAGCGAAGCGGAACTTCAAGGCGCGGTGCTGGAGGAAAAGATCCAAAGCCTTTTAGCGGAGATTATCGCTTCGGAGTTGCGTGCGTATGCCCGCCCTCTGCAGATTGATTCGGCGCATCGTCCGCATGTGATTTTGGCGAGCGGTGTGAACGGAGGAGGCAAAACCACAAGTCTCGGGAAGCTCGCGGCGTTGTTGAAGGGCGGCGGGCATTCGGTGTTGCTGGCGGCGGGGGATACTTTTCGCGCGGCGGCGATAGACCAGTTGCGCGTGTGGGCGGAGCGGGCCGGTGTTGCGATTGAAGCGGGAGAAGCGGGGATGGATGCCGCCGCGCTGGCATACGGAGCGTTGCATCGTGCGCGCGAGGAAGGTTTTGACGTGCTGTTGATAGACACGGCGGGACGGCTGCAAAACCGGGGGGACCTGATGGCGCAGACGGAGAAGATGCTGCGGGTGTTGCGCAAGCTGGACGAATCCGCGCCGCATGATTCGCTTTTGGTTTTGGACGGAACCGTCGGGCAGAACGCCCTCTCGCAGGTTCGGGCGTTCCGGGAGGTTGCGGAGGTTAGCGGCTTGATTGTCACGAAACTGGACGGCGCCGCGAAGGGGGGAGTGTTATTGGCATTGTGCGAGGAAGGGGGGCTACCGATTCATTATGTCGGATTAGGGGAAGGGATTGAGGATCTGCATCCCTTTGATGCCGACGCATTTGCGCGTGCGCTGGCGGGAGGCGCGGGATGAATTGCGTCTTGCGCCTTAATTAACCGACATCCTCTCCCAAGCAAGCCGTATCCAAATCCAACGAGCGAAACAAGGGCGCCAGTTCGCCCGTAACAGTCTCTCTGCTCAAAGGCCCCACGTGCTTGTATACCACCCGGTCGTTCCCGGTCACAAATGTCTCCGGAACTCCGTATACCCCCCAGTCCAGTCCGGTAAATCCGTTCTCGTCAAAACCGACCCGGGTAAACGGGTTTCCCAACTCCCGCAAAAACGCTTCTGCGTTCTCCCGCGTGTCCTTGAAATTCAATCCGTATAATTCGAGTCCTCCAACACAAGAAAGTTTCTCCAATATGGGATGCTCGGCGCGGCATGGCAGGCACCACGACGCCCAGACATTCACCAACGCAACACCTTCACGCAAATCGGCATCCGAGAAACCTCCGCCGCGCTTCAATCCTTCCAGTGAAAACGCCGGAACCTCTCCCCCCACCAACGGAGAAGGAACATCCGAACGCTCTCCCGGCAACAGCAACCCCGCCAGCAACATCCCCGCCAACAGCACGAACACAATGACCGGAAGCAAACGGGCGAACCGATTCATGGACGTTCAATGCTCCCGGATTCGAGGCGGCGAAGCAGTCGGCGCTGCCGATACAATTGCGCAATGGTCGCTATCACCAGTCCCGCAAGCACAGCGCAACTGACGCCATAACTGCTCCAAATGAAGACGGCATATTTTCCCATCACGGTTATGCCTGTGCGGATCGAAGGCGCAACATTCGGGTGCGTCGACGCAATATCTCGAGGCGCATGCGCGCGAGCGTGATTGTCACCATCAACAACGACAAGGCCGCAAACATCAACAACAGTGGCACAAGCAGCGCCGGGTGGATGGTGGGACCGTCAAGGCGCAGGACGCTTGCAGGCTGGTGCAACGTATTCCACCACGAGACCGAGAAATGGATGACGGGAACGTTTACGACGCCGATGAGCGCAAGCGCGCCGGCGGCTCGCGCGGCGAGGGAGGGCTCCTCGATGGCGTTCCACAAGGCGATGTATCCCAGATACAAGAGCAGCAATATTGCAACGGATGTCAGCCGCGCGTCCCAGACCCACCAAGTTCCCCACATCGGTTTTCCCCAGAGCGACCCGGTAAGCAGGACGATGAGGGTGAAGCATGCGCCGGTCGGCGCAATGGCGCGCGCGGCGACGTCGGCGAGCGGACGCTTCCATATCCAGCCCGTCACCGAGGCAATCGCAATAGCGACATAACCTCCCAGCGCCAACCATGCCGCGGGAACATGGAGAAACATTATGCGCACGGTTTGTCCCTGGAGATAATCTTCCGGTGCAACGAACAGGGCAACGTAGAGCGCGACGACGAGCGCGATGACGCTCGCAGCAGCAAGCCACGGCAATGCAATGCCGGAGACTCGCATGAAGTGAGTCGGATGTGCGTAGCGGTTCATCAAAGGAGTCATGTCACCCAATATAACGCATCTTCACGCCCGGAGCCGCGCCCATAAAATGGCGCTCGATAAAAAAGGTGCAACCGCCAACGCTCCCAGAGAGAGTCCGGCGCCCAGCAGGAGACTCGGGACGTTTCCCTCGCTGCCGCTTGCCAAGCTTCCAAAAATCAACGGCGGCATCGACAAAGGCAGCACCAACAACAACGCCAGCAGGCCTCCCCGCCGCGCATCCAATGTCAGCGCCGCGCCTATGCTCCCGAACAAACTAAATGCTGGCGTTCCCAGCAACATCGCAATTGCGACGTTGAGCGATTCGTTTGCGCTCAAATGCAGCAACAGCCCGCACGGAACGCTCAATGCCGCCAACGGCAGCAAGCACGCCAGCCAGTGCGCCAGGCATTTTGCCAGCACGACGACTTCCAACGGAAGCGCGGACATTGCCATCACCTCCAGGGATCCGGTTTCGAAATCCTCGCGAAACATTGATTCCAGTCCTAACAGCGAGGCCAGTAACGCGGCAATCCATAAAATTCCGGGCGCGATTCGCGCGAGGACGTCCGCGTCCGGCCCCGTCCCCAACGGCAGCAACACAACCACCGCCAGGAAAAACAACACGCCCAATCCTCCCGCGCCCAGTTGCGAACCTCCAAATTCACGTGACAACAATGCAGCGAACGCTTTCATATTGATGGTTCCAATTCTTCCTGTCGGCGGTGATAACCGCTTTCGTCAAGTTGTAATGTTGCGGCATCTTTCAGGGGCAGAGGGACATGGCTCGCGGCAGCCACCATGCCGCCGCTTTCACGGTGTGATGCCATCAGCGTGCCGAGACTCTCGAGAGCTTGTGCATCCAAACCGGAGGCGGGCTCGTCCAGGAGCCATATCTTCACCGGCGTCAGGCACAATCGCGCAAGCGCGACGCGGCGACATTGTCCCAGCGAGAGGCTTGCTACCGGCACCGGCAACAAAGGCCTTAAATGGAAACACTCGATGCCCTTTTCCAATGATTCTCTCGATGCGCCGAGAAATTTTGCCCAAAACTCCAGATTCGCCTGTGCGCTTGATCGCTTCGAAAGCGCGTTTTCATGTCCGAGATAGCACGCCGTTGCACCGAGGTGAATTTCTCCGTGCGCGGGTTTCAGTATTCCGGCGAGCATTCGCAGCAGCGAGGTTTTTCCACAGCCGTTGGCGCCCTGCACCACGAGTGCCCCGCCCGGACGCAACCGCACATTGACGTTGTGAAAGACCTCGCGTCCCCCTCTTGCGCAGGCGACTTTCCGGAGTTCTATTTTGCTCGAAGAAAACAATTGGACTCTCATCCCTTCTCCCCCATAATCGCCTGACTGCCACTTAATTTACAAGGAGGAATCCCATGGTGCAAATGACCCCTTCGGAAGCGTTTGTTGAGACGCTGGTTTCGCGCGGTGTAAAGGATGTATTCGGTATCGTCGGGTCGGCGTATATGGACGCCCTTGACATCTTCGAACCCGCGGGTATTCGATTTATCTCGGTTGCCCACGAGCAGGGAGGCGGCCACATGGCGGACGGGTACGCTCGCGTGAGCGGCAAGGTCGGCGTGTGCATCGCGCAGAATGGCCCGGGCATTACCAACTTTGTAACCTCGATTGCAGCGGCATACTGGGCGCATACGCCGGTGGTGTGCATCACGCCGGAGACGGGAACTGCAACGCAGGGACTCGGAGGTTTCCAGGAAACCGAACAGTTGCCGTTTTTTGAGAAGATTACGAAGTACCAGGCGCATGTGAATCGCTCGGACCGAATCGCCGAGTTCACCGGACGTTGCTTCGACCTCGCTTTGGCCGAACGCGGTCCCACGCAATTAAACATTCCGCGGGATCTTTTCTACGGCATGGTTGAGGCGAACATTCCCAAGCCCGTGCATGTGGAGCGTTCTCCCGGGGGACCCCGCTCCCTCGAGCAAGCCGCGGAACTTTTGAGCGGAGCAAAATTCCCGGTCATCATCGCTGGCGGCGGCGTGGTGTTCTCGGACGGCGTGAAAGAGGTGATGGCGCTGGCGGAGCATCTGCATGCGCCTGTCGTTAACAGTTATCTTCACAACGACAGTTTCCCCTGCGATCACGAACTTTGGTGCGGGCCCTTGGGCTATCAGGGTTCGAAAGCGGCGATGAATTTGATTCGCCAGGCCGATGTTGTGCTTGCGGTCGGAACGCGGCTGGGGCCCTTCGGGACGCTCCCGCAGCACGGCATTGACTATTGGCCGGCGAACGCCAAGCTCATCCAAATTGACAGCGACCATCGCAAGCTTTCACTGGTTCGTCCCGCCGAGGTCGCGGTGCTGGGGGACGCCCGCCTCGCCGCCGCGGCATTGCAGGAGTCACTGCAGGCATCGAACCGCAAGATTGCTTGTCTTGAGACTCGAGAGCAACGCGCCAGCGAGATTCAATCGCAGAAACAAGCATGGGAACAGGAACTCAACCAATGGGGACAGGGTGACGATTCTCCCGTATCTCCACGGCGTGCGCTTCGGGAGCTTGAGCGTGCGGCTCCCGAAAACGCAATGATATCGACCGACATCGGCAATATCTGCTCGGTTGCGAACAGTTATTTGCGTTTTAAGCAGCCGCGAAGTTTTCTTGCGGCGATGAGTTTTGGCAACTGCGGTTACGCCTATCCCGTTGCGATTGGCGCGAAGGTTGCCTCGCCCGATCGTCCCGCGATTGCCTATGTCGGCGACGGCGCCTGGGGGATGAGTTTCGGCGAGACGCTGACCTGCGTGCGTGAAAACATTCCCGCTGTCGCGGTCGTGTTCAACAACGGGCAGTGGGGAGCGGAGAAGAAGAACCAGGTTGATTTCTACTCCGACCGCTATATCGGCACGAACCTTACCAATCCGAGTTTTGCCGCCATCGGCGAAGCGATGGGTGCGCTGGGGATTCGCGTTGACAGCCCTGATGCCATCGGAGACGCGTTGCGCGAGGCGTTGTCGAGTGGCCGCCCTGCCGTGCTTGAGGTGATGGTCACGCAGGAACTCGGAGACCCTTTCCGCCGCGATGCCCTCTCCAAGCCGGTGCGCACGATGGAAAAATATAAGAAGTTCGTCTAGGAGCCGAAGGTCTCGAATATGAAGAGGCTGTTGTTTGCAGGATTGGGGAACATGGGGCTTCCGATGGCATTGCGCCTGCTCGAAGCCGGTTATGATATTGATGGTTTCGATGTCGTTGATGCGTCCAAGGATGCGTTTGTTAAAGCCGGAGGAAAGTGGCTTGACGGTTTTGAAAACGTTGATGTTGACGTTGTCTTCGCAATGCTCCCGGGCGGTGCCGAGATGAAACGTTTCTATGTCGATGAACAAAAACTCTTTTCCAAACTTAAGCCAAACACTTTAATCGTCGATTGCTCGACGGCGGACCCGTATGACGCCTTGGGGCTTTACGAACAAGCAAAAAATCAGGGGCTTCGGTTTTTGTCCGCACCGGTTTCGGGTGGTGTTGTCGGTGCAAGCGGAGGGACGCTTACCTTTATGGTCGGCGGCGATGCGGAGGATTTTAGTACCGCCCTGCCGTTGCTGGAACTGATGGGCAAGAAGATTTTTCATGCCGGAGGTGCGGGCGCGGGACAGAGTGTGAAGATTTGCAATAATATGCTCCTCGCAGTTCAGATGATTGGCACGTGCGAGGCGTTTGCGCTGGGCGATGCCCTCGGACTGGATGCGCGCGTGTTGAGCGAAATTATGTCGGCGAGTTCCGGAAGCAATTGGACGCTGCAGGTTTACAACCCCTACCCCGGTTTAATGGATACGGCGCCGGCGTCACGTGATTACGAGGGAGGGTTTAGCGTTCGTTTGATGCTAAAGGATTTGTCGCTGGCGATGGGCTCGATGGAGCGAGTTGAAGCGAAAATGTCACTGGGCAGCAAGGCGTTTGAAATTTACCACAAACATTTCGACAACGGTTTTGCGGACAAGGACTTTTCCCACATTCTTACGAGTCTCAAGCGGTGAGTGTTGCGTTCGCGCCGTTGCTCGAGCGTGCGCGGAACAAAGGGCCGGTGTGCGCGATTGTCGCCGGGGCGCACGACTCAAACACCTTAACCAGCACCATCGAAGCTCGAGAGACGGGACTGATTAAACCGGTTCTCGTCGGCAAGCGTGGACTTATCGAGAAATTGGCAAACGAAATGCGCGTCGATATTGAAGGCGTCGAAATCGAAGACATCGGGGAGGAGGTCGACATTGCGCGCCGGGTTGGAGAACTCGCGGGGGAGCGCGAAAACGCCCTCGCTGTGAAGGGATTGATTCACACGGACGTGCTGATGCGTTCGTTGTTATCGAAGGAGGCGGGGTTGCGAATCGGCCGTCGTGCGAGTCATGCGTTTCTTATTGAAATTCCTGGCGAGCCGTGGCTCATTATCAGTGACGCCGCCCTCAACGTCGAGCCGAAAGAAGAGGATTTACTCGATATCGCCCGCAATGCTCTCAATCTAGCCGATTCTCTTGATATGGATGCGCGCGTGGCGTTGTTATCGGCAAGCGAAACTCCCTTCCAAGGACTTCCCTCAAGCATGCGTGCAAAGAATGTCTTTACGAAACTGGTGAGCGAGAATCCCGATGCCGCCATTGCTGGGCCTTATGCTCTGGATATTGCGATTTCGCCCGAAGCGGCGATGCGCAAAGGAATGAAGGGGGAAGTCGCCGGTCATTCAAATGTCCTGATTGTTCCCAACATTGAAACAGGGAATGCGTTGTATAAGTGGATGGTTTGGAGGCAGGGTGCTTCGGCGGCGGGAGTAATTTTGGGGCTGAAGGTTCCCGTGGCATTGACTTCGCGGTCGGACACACCGGCGTCCCGGATCGGTGCGATTGCATTGGCTTTGTGTGCTTCGAATTAAAGGATCGTGGATGAATCGAAGTTTTCTCATCGAAAGAAAAATAGATATTTTCGGGAGATCTGAAAAACTGCAGAAAAGCGGCATAATTTTTGAATTTTGGAGAGTTGCCACTTGATTCCGCGCAATTTCTTTTGAATGGTATTTTCAAACGATTCAATCAATGGGCGAAAAAAATATTTGCATAATTTCGGTAAAATTTTTAGGGAGACCTTGACACCTGCGGGATGAGTCGATAGAATCGTTTACAGTCGTAGATTTTGCCGCAAGGAGGCGCCAAATGAGTAAGTCCCGTTTTGCAACTTTCGCGATAGCGATGGCTCTAATGATTCCGCTCGGCTCCACGCCCGCGGCAACCTCG
>JAPOUT010000107.1 GCA_026708545.1 Hyphomicrobiales bacterium | reverse complement strand
CCTGTTCCGGCAAAAAAGCCCGCGACGTGATAAAACCTTTCTCGACATACAAAAAAGTCAGTTGTTCAAGTATGCCGTTCAAGTCGGAATGTCCGAGACACCTGTCCTCAAAAGGAGCGGTAATTTTCCTTATCTCCCTTGCGCGAAGGAGCGTTGTTCCGGTTACCGAAACCACATTGACATGAACACAATCCCCGTCCGACGCAGCAACATCCTCTTGCGGGGGAGACACGTTCGTGCCGTCGGGCGGAAGGTTGTCCAACCGGTTCTTCTCAAGCAGACGTTGGCGCTCGTCCGCCGCACGGTCCCGCTCAATCTGTTCGGCCTGCTTTGCCGCGTCATCGGCGACACCTTGCGCATAGGCATTGTCTTGCGCAATTGATAAAAACAGGCCTCCGGCCAGAACAATGGGTAGAACCAAGTTGGAAGAGAAGTTACGCAACATGGCAGAAATCACCGGGCAATCCCGCCCGTGCCGGCAGACCTTCCAACTTCAATGAAACAGCGCCCCTGCCGTTTCGGATACTCAACACGGTTCATCACAATAAAGACTCCGCGAGCAACAAACACTTATCTACCGGAGATTATATTATCGGCATACTGGTCTCGTCAAGCACGAATCCCGCGACACTTGCTTAAATCTTGCAAGCCATTAACCCAACCGAAGGAAGCAACCGGAAATTACCGGTTAAACCCGCCCCGTGCCGCCAATTCTCCTCTGCGCCCGAGATTCCCCAAACCCTGCATAAATTCTTTCCGAAGCAGACAGATGGACGCCCGCAAAAACCCTAATTCTGAAACGAATATCATCCCGTAATCCCACGGTAATCGCGGAAAATTATTTCTCGTTCATGCGCATTTCCAAGGTTTTTGCGGGTGTCCAGATGCTAAAACATCCCCAAATATACCCACCCTGCATTGAAGATTCGGAATTTATTACGGCATTCTCATAAAAAATCCCACCTAACTCGCAAAAACCTCCCATACTCGGGCAGTTTTTTGACCTTCGAAAACTCCCTTTTTCCAATGGCGATTGTGCAAGCGCCTGGATTGACTACAAAGATGACTGCCTTGCCAAAGGTGGACCAGCCGAATCTGTGTGCATATCAATTCCAGGGGAGAAGCCCCGCATTTCATTTCCAATGATTTGCAAGGCTTTTTTCGACTATTTCCCGATTTATTATCACGGCATATCACCTTTGACTTCTGATAACAGAAGCGACTCTCGGCATAGAATCATATCTGCTGACCTACTCGAGGAAAAATCCAATCTCGTAAGTTTGTTTGAATCGATAAACCTTGAGCGGGTTTCCAGAAAAAAGGCACATTCAGTTTTGCGACTACATCAAAAAACGCGCCGCTTCCAAGAAAGATATTGATGATGAGATTAAATTCATTAAGGATAACGAAAGTTTCCGGATGCTCCCTAATCGCTGCCGCTCGCGACACTGACGGAGTCCAATGCGCGATCACCGGAGGCAAGCATTATTTGCCCCGCGCCTTGGCGAACGGCATTGTTTCTCGTATAACCTCTCACATTCGCGTTCAGCGTGCCTCCTGCCTTTATAGAAGCAAACACCGAATCATAAATCGACAAAGTACTCGCGTGTTCGGTGGTTGTCCAGGGGCGGATTTCGTGCCTGCGGCATATGCCAAAAATACTTGAGGTGCAAAATCTCCTGGAGCCGCGCGTTTCGGTTTCTGTATTAACCGTTTCAATGAGATCGCGACCGATATTGTTGATCGTGTTCGCAGTAATTGTGATATTTCCGTTCGCCGCAATCTGGCTGTAATTATTTTCAAGCATATCGGCGCTAATCGTGATATTCCCGCCGGCTAACATTTTGGATACTGCGGAGTTTTGCTCCACGATATCACGCGTTGTACTAGTGGTTGTAGTCACATCACCCGATACTGACGTTTGCGTTGAGGAAGTCGTTCCAAAAATAATGATAGATCGTTTATTGGTAATCGTGTTCGCCGTCAGCGTCAAATCACCTGAAATAGCCTCTATATTACCCGAAGAGTTCTCTATCGATGCCGCGCGGGCGGAACCCAGCCCCTTTATGGTTAGGTCGGTTTCCGCCACGATATCCGCTCCGGTGTTGGTCAATCTTCCGTTAAGCGCATAGACAGACGAAGTTCCCGAATACAAAACACCTGTATTGTCCGCGTCCCCGGTGAGTTCGACCAACAGATTGCCGTCCGCCGACCCGATTTTTCCTCTATTCGTCACCGAAGCCGCTTTTATGCTCAAACTTGCGCCGCCGTTAATCAGGGCTCCACCCCTCTCGTTGGACAAAGTGCCAAAATGACCGCCGGAACGACCCGTGATGACCAATGCACCTTCACTGACAATGGATGACGAGTCGCGGTTATTGTAAAGGGAGCCGCCCAGCCTTATTGTTCCCGTCGTTTTGGCTTCTATCGTTCGAAGGTTGGTTACGTCGCCGACAGCATCTATATCCAGCCCGGCAACGCGGGTTTTCAAAGAACCGCGATTACGGAAGGAAGCTACGGAGTAATGACCGGACCCGCTATGCATCTTACCTCTCCGATTGTTACGCAACGCATTGCTATGGGTATTGTTATATCCTCTAATCCTCAAAGCACCCGTGAAATCCAGTTTGCCGTTATTGGCAAGCGTCCCATCCACATTCAAATGGGCGCTCGAACCTGAAAGTTCACTCCCGCGTCCGTTTTCGAGATTACCACCCGTATTGACCGTCAGGTTGGACCCCCGTGCTTCAATTTCACCAAAGTTGTTAAGGGATGCAACATTGAGCGTCACCCCCTCGCTGCCGACAATCCCCCCCGTAGCCGTATTGGTTGCAGCACCAAGCGAGGTGATGTCGACGGATTTTGCAGAAGATAAATCTCCCTCGTTTCGAAAGGTTGTCGCCGCACTGACTATCACGCCTTCATCACCTGTAACCCTGCCCGTATTGGTGACAATGCCAATTGTTCCGCGCAAAGTCACAGTGCCTTGGGAATTCAAGGTCGCGCCGGTTGTCACACCTGATGCTTCAACCAAAAGGTTTCCGGTTGCCGAATACAGACCGTTCGTAAGTTCAATGGGCGAAGACGACTTCAGGTCCAGGGCGCCCAGTGATGTAATGCGGGCATTTCGGGCAAGAATACTTCCCGCATTCAGGACAATGCTCCCCAAGGATCGCAGTACGTCCGTATTATCATCGGTTGCACGATCCAGATTTATGATTGACGCAGTGACGTTTAGCAGATTTCCCGCCGCAAGCTTCCCGTTTCCCGCATTAAGTCGGTTTGCCTCAACGGTCAGATCGCCGACGGTATTTTGCGTGCCGTCTTCGCTCCTGCCCGATGCAACAAGCGCGGCATTCCCCAGTGAAACTGTTCCGGCTTCCAGGGAAACGTCACCGGATGAAGTAGCCGACGCATTGCCATCAAGAGTGATCTCACTTTCACCCTCTAAAACGACTGACTCTTCGGAAAACAGGGTTTTTGTAATCTGCACGGAATCGGCTTTCGATGTCGCCGTGATGCCTCCTTTTGCACGGACGTTTCCGAGCGTCAATTTGCCATCCGCTGTTATGGTCATGCCATGGGCATTCGTAGTCATCTGTCCTTGTGTATTGACGCCGGCACCAAGTTCCGTCGAAACAATCTTAATCCGGCCGGCGTACATTCCGCCAAGCAGCGAAGAATCAATCGCAACATCGGGTTCGTTCCCGTCGGAAGCGAGGGACGTAACCAAACCGGATTGATATGCGTAACTGTTGCGTCCCGCGACCAAATTAAGTTCATCCAAGACATTGACAGGACCGCTGATGCTGATTCTGCGTGAAATCAGGTCAAATACATTCACGCCGTCGAGACCAACCCCGTTCGAGCCAATGCTGATATCGCCTCTTTCAACCGAAAGGCTTGCGAGAGAACCGGTGTCGTCCAGCCCGGGAAGACCGGTGGAAAGCGTCACCCGAGGCGTGTTGATAAAGCCGCAACCGTTGCAGGTTACGCCGTTGGGGTTGGCAAGAATCACATCCGCGCGGTCACCGTGAACTTCAAGGCTCCCTTCCAGCAAAGACCGGTTGGAACCGGTCACCTCATTCAAAATAACCGAAGCGGTTCTCGAATTGACTAGATTCGAGTTGCCTTGAAGCAGTCCGCCCAGTTGCGAGTTCTCCAGTCTTTGGTCGGAGTTATTCAATATCGCGCCTTGTCGACCGACATTGAACCGATCATACCGGTTATGCGAGAGCCCGGATGCGTTGGGTGCAACGATATTAACAAAAGGAACGCCGTTGCCGGCGGTTCCCAACCCCGGTCGGTTCGCCGCCGCCGCATTCGGCGCAACGGTTATTTCCTGTGCCTGCAACATCAAGGGTTGAAAAACAAGGAAGAGACTTAACAGGCATGATGCGGCCAAACAAGTCAGATGTGCCAATTTGCCTGAACGGTGTTGCAGGTTGCTGTGTTTGTTTTTTCGGTTCACGACATACTCCTTCGTTTTCTACGGGTAAAACCAAACTAAAAAGTTACGCAACACGATGGAAATCACCGCGTGACCCCGTTCATGCTGGCAAACCTTCCAAATTCCTAATGAAACAACACTTCTGTCACTTCGGATATTCGGCACGGTTCATCACAACAAAAACTCCGCGAATCACATTGATTACCAGTGATTACCAGTAAGAAGTGTATGCCACCAACCCCTAAACCCTGTCAAGACGGAAATTTCACGGCACCAAGATTAAAATATTGCAAACCACAAACTCAACCGATAGGAGAAGCCCAGAATTACGGGGTAAACCTGCCCTGTGGCGCCATTTTCTCTTTGCCCGGGACTTCTCGCGTTTGAAGCACGTGGCTGCCAATTTGACATTGGACAAACAGATTCTCAAGGATGTGACGTGTCCGCTATTCGAATCCGCGACGCTACTCCTCGGCAATTTAGGGAGATTTTTCCCCGGATTGCAACGACAACGCACGCTCCCGAATTCGTTGACAGTCTTTGTTGTTCGGATTCAAGCGAACTGCTTCATCAAGATCGGTAACGGCCTTGTCATATTCGCCTTTCTCCAGCCAAGCATTGCCCCGATTGCCCCAAAAGTCTGCACAATCCGATTCCAGTCGGATGGCTTCACTGAAATCAGAGACGGCTTTGTCATACTCCTCTTGCAAAGCCCAAGATATGCCCCGTCTGTTCCAAACTGCTCCGGCATTAGGTTCCAGGCGAATGGATTCGTCAAAGTCGGCTATGGACTTGCCATATTCGCCTTTCATTCTCCATGTAACACCTCGGTTATGCCATGCATCGGCATTGTTTGGATCCAACCGAATAGATTCGGTCATGTCTTCGATGGCATTGTCGTATTCGCCCTTTAATCCCCAAGCAGCGCCTCGGTCGTTCCAGGCTTCTGCCTGATCCGGTTCCAGACGAATTGCTTCACTGTAGTCGGCAATGGCTTTATCGTGCTCGCCCTTGTCCTTCCATACATTACCCCGGCTATACCAAGCATCCACGTAATCGGGTTTCAGACGAATTGCCTCGCTGTAATCGGCAATTGCTTTGTCATGTTCACCTTTTCCGCTCCAAGCAGTGCCCCGATTGTTCCAAGCATCAGCGTAATCCGGTTCCAAGCGAATTGCTTCTGTCAAGTCTTCAATGGCTTTGTCATGCTCACCCTTTATTGCCCGTACAGCACCTCGATCGTTCAAGGCAGGGACATAGTCGGGCTTTAGTCGAATGGTTTCGCTGTAGTCGGCAATTGCACCGTCAATATCGCCGGTTTCAAAACGCTTGCGGGCCCTATCGTAATACTCTTCGGCAATCTTTGAATCATCTCTGCTCAAAGGGCGTTGTACTTCGAGACGTTTGAGAATGTCGGTTCCTTTCAGATGCTCGTTGTCTTTGGCGTAATCGAGCGGCACCTTCCCGAAATTGTCCTGGACAGCAATATCCGCACCTTTGTCCAACAATAGCGCAACCACCTCAGGTATGCTTCCCATGCCCGACACTTCCGGCCGGTTGTTGTATCCTGCCGCAAAATGCAGAGGCGTTGCTCCATCCATATTACGGGCTGCTGTATTGGCACCTCTTTCCAGCAGCAAATTAGTCACTTCCGGGTCCTCGTTACGCCCCGCCGCAAAGTGCAAAGGCGTTGCTCCGTATACGTCAAGGGCTTCGATATCCGCGCCTCTGTCCAGCAACAATGTGACCATATTCGGCTTGCCGCCCCTCGCCGCACGATGCAGAGGCGTGTATCCAAATTCGGTACGGGCATTTATGTCCGCACCTTTGTCCAGCAACATCTTAATTATCTCCGGGGTTTCGCTGATTTCTACTACTGCCGTATGCAAGACTGTTCTTCCGCCCTTATCGCAAGTTTGAATGTCCGCATCCGCACCTCTATCCAGCAATAGCGCAACTACCTCCGGAGATTTGCTATTCTGCACTGCTGAGCCCAGAACCGTCACTCCAAATTCGTTGCAAGCAGTTATATTCGCACCTCTGTCTAGCAACAACGCAACCACTTCCGGGGTATTGTGGGTTGCCGCTTTATGCAGAGGCGTATCTCCATCTCCATCGCGAGCTTCGATATCAACACCCTTATCCAGCAAAAACGCGACCATTTCCGGGGTATTGTGTTCCGCTGCCTGATGTAAGATTGATATGCCCAACTCGCTGACCGCATGGATGTCCGCGCCCCTTTCCATCAGCAGCTTGACCACCTCCGGTTTGTTATGTGCCGTTGCAAAATGCAGAGGTGTTTCTTCGAACCTAGCGTAATCTTTAATGTCCGCGCCTCTGTCCAGTAACAACGCAATCACCTCCGGTTCATTGTGTCCCGCCGCATAATGTAAAGGCATCGCTTCACTCATTTCACGAGCTTTGATAACTGCACCTTTATCCAGTAACAATGCAACTACTTCCGGTGTGTTGCTCAGCGCCGCAAGATGCAGGGGTGTCTCTTTACTATAATTGCAAGCATTAACATCCGCGCCTTTGTTCAGCAATAATTCTATTACCGCAGGGTCGTTGAACAATGCTGCAAGAAGCAAGGGAGAGTTTCCCCCTCTAGCGTGTGCCTCGATGTTCGGGTTTTCATCCAGCAATCGCGCAACCGCCTCCCTCGAGTTACTCCGTTTCACCGCATAATGCAGAGGTGTTAATTCGAACTCGTCACAGATGTCCACTTTCGCACCGCCTTTGATGGCCTTGTCCACTTCGTGCCCGTCCGCCGTGAGCCAAAACCTCCCATCTAACAATCTTTCTTCGGAAGAACGGGAATCGCGGGATAAAATCGGCCCTTCTTCCACAAAACGAATCTCCATATCCAACTCGTTTATGAAGCCACCAATTGTCTCCCGATTTTTTGTGTTGTAATTCAGATGCTCTGTATCTTCAACAATAACTGTTCGAACTTCTTCTCGCGCCCGAAGAAACGCAACCATTCCTTTAAAAACACAGCCGATCTGTTTTGAGGTTGATGTCTCGATAAATTCTCGCACGATGGCGAAGCCTTCCTGCTTCGCATAATCCCGTAGCAACTTCAATCTCTTACCAACAAAATAATTGCTATGATAACCATGCTGTTGTTCTCTTAGCGTTATGCGAACGTAAATTACAGCCTTTTTGCACATCTAAATCTCCGTTGAATTTGTCGCGGCTGTCCTTTTCTCATGCCGCATCATCCGAAAATTGGAAAGTCATGGCAACCTGCAATAACCGCTATTCACAAGTTTAAAAAGTGAAACATATATCTCTTCTTGGAACGGCAATGTTACCAGGTCCGCCTGCAATTTCAGGTGAATTACGAGGGCGTGCGGACAATTTCATTGAATTGGATGGTTTGAGAGAGCATATCCAAAGGAACGGGATGGTGACACTTGACGATTTGGGGTGCGGTCGATAGAATCACCCCGTAAGTCCATTCTCGCCAAGGGAGCCTTCAAATGAGCGTGTTTCGCATCATGGCAATAGTCCTTTTGATAAACCTGCTGCCTGCATGTGTTTTAATCGAGGCTAAACTCGAGGAAGACGATGAGAGAAGGGACAGGGAGACAATTTTAAGGGAGAGGGAGAGTGCGGCGGATCGAAGACGTCGTTACCCCAGCACATCCCCTGAGGGTTTGCCAGGCTTCGTGGTAACAGATATACCATCGGCGCGAGCTCGTTTCGGCGGAGGCGAACCGACGATTACAAACGAGTTTTCCATTGTTCAAGAAATTGGATCAAGAGCAAGTTCAGCGGACTCATTGTTTTTCACGGATGCCCGCTCGACAGTAAGCGGCGCTACCGTAACCCCGGCCTGTTCCGATAGATTTTGCTCCTTTGTTTTGTCCGGTTCTTACTCCAGTATCAAAAGGCTTGAGTTTTCTCTCCGCCGCCCCAAGGACCTTTCTCTCATCAATGACTTCTCTCGCACCAATCCCCTGCGTGGGTATAACTCCAGAACTGCCGCCGTAATGACTGACGAAGGGGTCACTCTGATTCAATCTCGCGCAGCCGCCAGACAAGACGATTACACAAGACTCGCATTTCAAACCTACGGCGGATGGCTCGGAGATCATTCAGGAAGTGTCTTCGGTTTGGAAAGAATAACAGTTTCACAAGGCGCAAGGGGCATACTTCGAGACGCCGCTTTCAGTTTTGGTAATTCCAGCGGAACAAATCCCACGGGAACAGGCAGGGCGGTGTGGAGAGGTGTTTTTATCGGCACACACGAAGGAAACGACAGAATCTCTCAAGGCATTGCCGAGATAGATATTGATGACTTCGCTTCTCCGAACGTTGATCTTGTCTTATCCGATGTACTGGATATAAACTCTCAATCCCAAGTCTCCGTGTCGGCTGAATGGAATGACATGGATCTAACGAACGGAAGATTCCATCATAATAACACCGCGGTTATGGGTTCTTTTTACGAACAAAACCACGAAGAGGTTGGCGGAGTCGTCAATGATCGTGGTTGGATTGGTGCTTTTGGCGGAACAAGGCAATAAACCACTCCCTAGAACAATCACGCAATCTCCACCCGGACCATCCGCGTTACGAATGGAACCGTCTCTCCGTAATTCTTGCTTGATACACCGCCCCCGTGTCTTCCACCAAATAGAAAAAGAGCACTTATGAAAAGACTGGTTGATTGTTTTGTCATAGCATTATTTGCGGCCGTCCTGTCGGCATCTCCTCCGGCACACGCGGAAACGACATGCTACCAAAGTACTATCAACGAAGAAACGACTTGTTACGAGGATAGTTCAGTCGACTGGCTAGGTGTCGTTGTTGTGGGCATGGTAGTAATCTCCGTAACTCTTGTAATCGTCATTCTTGCCGACGACAATGAAAACTTCCTCGCGTTGCAAGAAACCGAATCCTTTCTCCAAAACAACCTCGAAACTTCATACGACTCTGAAACAAACCGGGTTCGTGTCGGATTTACCGCAAACTTCTAAAGCACCTGCGGCAACAATCGGCAAAAAGAATGCATCATGAATAAATTCCCTGTTCTTTTGCTCGCTTTCCCCTTCCTTTTCGGGTGTGCAAGTTATCCCGAAGACGTCGCTCCGTCTTATGTGTCTTCCCTGGACTATGACGGCCTCACCTGTGATGCTTTGGAAAAATCATACGATGAAACCGAAAGCAGATTGGAAACCCTTTGGAAAGAACAGAAACAGGAAGCGGATTCTGATATTGGCTGGCTCATTGGCGGCGCTCTCCTTTTTCCTCCTGCAATGCTAGCCGCCATTGACAGTCATGTTGGCGAAGAACTTGCCAGAGCCAAAGGAGCAAAAGAGGCAATTGTTTATATC
Source organism: Hyphomicrobiales bacterium (assembly GCA_026708545.1). Taxonomy (GTDB): domain Bacteria; phylum Pseudomonadota; class Alphaproteobacteria; order JAPOUT01; family JAPOUT01; genus JAPOUT01. The sequence continues at coordinate 4,567 of JAPOUT010000107.1, read as the reverse complement.
GCCGACAAAAAGGGTTGCGATGATTTTATCCGGAAGACCGCCGCCCAATGAGACCAAGCATCATTGATTCGGATGCCGGATGCATCTTCGGAGAAACCTAATCACCCGGTCGCTTTCGCTTTCCGTTCCCGCTTCCTTGGATAATTCGAGGAAGGGATTGTTATGAATACCGGGTGCCTTGTTTCAGCACCGTAAAAACGAAGCGAGGTAATTGGGTTGGAATTCGGTAATTCAAAAGGCTGGTTGCGAGGGCCCGTTTGGCAAGCAATGAAGAATGCAAAACCGCTCCCGTTGGTCCGAGTGAAGCAATTATGGCATGGACATGGAACATCCGGAAGTTTTTAAACCTTGGACGGATGTGCTTCCACGGCCGGCAAAAGAAGAAAACAACCGATTGTCTTGCGAGTCTTCAGAGTCACCGGCAAAGCAATTGCCACGAAACGAAATACGCTCATTCGGGATGCTCCACTGCCAATCAATAAAACCATGCAGGCAACTCCGCCTTCCAATTTCCCTGCCATTTGTGGGTCAATGTCTTAAGGAGATTTTTTCCCGGATTGCAACGACAACGCACGCTCCCGGATTCGATGATAGTTTTCGTTGTCCGGATCCAGGCGAATTGCTTCTTCAAGATCGGTAACGGCTTTGCCATATTCGCCCTTCTCCAACCAGGCATTGCCCCTATTGTTCCAAAAGGTTGCACAATCGGGTTCCAAACGGATGGCCTCGTTAAAATCGGAGACGGCTTTGTCATACTCCTCCTGCACAGCCCAAAATATGCCTCGACCGTCCCAAATTGCCCCACTGTTCGGCCTTAGGCGAATTGCTTCACTGAAATCAGAGACAGCCTTATCGGGAGCACCTTTTATTGCCCAGACATCACCCCGGCTGAACCAAGCATCAACGTTATTCGAATCCAAACGAATAGATTCGGTTAAATCTTCAATAGCTTTATCCTGTTCACCGTCTTTCTTCCATGCTACGCCTCGGTTGTACCATGCAATCGCATCACTGGGATCCAGGCGAATCATCTCACTAAAATCGGTAATGGCCTTTCCGTATTCGCCTTTCATTTTCCATGTAACACCCCGGTTGTACAGCGCATTAATGTTATTCGAATCCAGACGAATTCCTTCGCTCATGTCTTCGATGGCATTGTCGTATTCGCCCTTTAATCCCCAAGCAGCGCCCCGGTCGTTCCAGGCTGCTGCGCGGTCCGGCTCCAGACGAATTGCTTCACTGTAGTCGGCAATGGCTTTATCGTGTTCGCCCTTTTCCTTCCTCCAGACATTGCCCCGGTTATGCCAAGCATCCACGCAATCGGGTTTCAGGCGAATTGCTTCGCTGTAGTCGGCAATGGCTTTATCGGATTCGCCTTTCTCCAACCAGGCATTGCCCCGATTGTTCCAAGCATCAGCGTAATCCGGTTCCAAGCGAATTGCTTCGGTCAGGTCTTTGATGGCTTCGTCATGTTCACCCTTCATCATTCGCACAACACCTCGGTTACTTAAGACAGAGACACAGTCAGGCTCTAAGCGAATGGCTTCGTTATAGTCAGCAATTGCACCGTCAATATCGCCGTTTTCAAAACGCTTTCTGGCTCTATCGAAATACTCGTCGACAGTCTGCGAATCGTCTCCTCGTTTGAGAATGTCTGCGAGCCATCTCCACAAAGAATGTTGTACTTTGAGTCGTTTAAGAATGTCGCTTTCCATTAGATGCTCGTTGTTTTTGGCGTAATCAAACGGCACCTTCCTGGAATTGTCCTGGGCGGCAACATCCGCTCCTTTGTCTAGCAACAGTGCAACCACTTCCGATGTTTTACTATCTTGTGCCGCCGAGTGCAGAGGCGTATTTCCACCCGAATCGCGGGCGTGTACATCCGCACCATTGTCCAACAACAACTTAATCATCTCCGGTGCTTCGCTAATTTTCGATACTGCCCAATGCAAGGGCGTGCGCCCGTCCTCATCACGAGCATTGATAGCCTCACCCACGCCCCTATCCAGCAACGGTGCAATCACTTCCGGTGATTTGCTGTTCTGCACCGCACAATGCAGAGGCGTGTTTCCACCCGCGCGGGCGTGTATATCCGCACCTTTGTCCAACAAGAACGCGGCTATTTCCGGCGTTTTGCTGTATCTAGCCGCAACATGCAGGGGCCTTGTTCCCCATGCATCAAGGGCTTCAATATCCGCGCCTCTGTCCAGCAACAATGCGGCCGTTTCCAACCTGTCGTGCCCCGCCGCAAAATGCAAAGGCGTCCCTCCGTTCTCGTCACGGACTTCGATATCCGCACCCTTGTCTAGCAACAACGCAACCACTTCCGATGTTTTACTGTCTTGTGCCGCCCAGTGCAGAGGCGTATTTCCACTCGAATCGCGGGCGTGTACATCCGCACCATTGTCCAACAACAACTTAATCATCTCCGGTGCTTCGCTAATTTTCGATACTGCCCAATGCAAGGGCGTGCGCCCGTCCTCATCACGAGCATTGATAGCCTCACCCACGCCCCTGTCCAGCAACGGTGCAATCACTTCCGGTGATTTGCTGTACACCACCGCACAATCCAGCGCCGTCTCTCCAGATTCATCGCGGACAGTTATATCAGCACCCCTGTCCAGCAACAATGCAACCACTTCAGACGTATTGTATTGCACCGCGTTATGCAGAGGAGTATTTCCATAGGAATCACGGGCTTCGATATCGGCACCCCTGTCCAACAACAACGCAACCGTTTCCGGGGTGTTGCTTCGTGCCGCTTCATGCAGAGGAGTTCTGCCTTTGGAATTACGGGCTTTGATATCGACACCCCTGTCCAGCAAAAACGCGACCATTTCCGGGGTGTTGCTTTCTGCCGCTTCATACAGGATTGTCCTAGACGCTATATCGCACACATGGATGTCCGCGCCTCTATCCAGCAACAATTTGACTACTTCCGGCTCATTGTATCCCGCTGCAAAATACAGGGGTGTTAATGGAGCAATACCGCCACACTCGTCGATATCCGCACCTCTGTCCAGCAGCAACTCGACCACTTCCGACACATTGTGCTCCGCCGCATAATGTAAAGGCATTCTTCCATTCCTTCCAAGAGCCTTGATATCCGCACCTTTGTCCAGCAACAACGCAACGACTTCCGGTTTGTTGATCAGCGCCGCAAGATGCAGGGGTGCCTCTTGGTTATCGTTGCAAGCATTAACATCCGCACCTTTGTCCAGCAACAATTCTATTATCTCAAGGTCGTTGAACAATGCCGCAAGAAGCAAGGGGGTGTTTCCTGCTCTAGATAGTGCTTCGATGTTCGGGTTTTCATCCAGCAATCGTGCAACCGCTTCCCTCGAGTTACTCCTTTTCAGCGCATAATGCAGAGGTGTTAATTCGAATTCGTCACAGATGTTCACTTTCGCACCGCCTTTGATGGCCTTGTCCATTTCGTGCCCGTCCGCCGTAAGCCAAAATCTTCCATCTAACAATCTTTCTTCGGAAGAACGGGAATCGCTAGATAAAACCGGCCCTTCTTCCACAAAGCAAATTTCCACACCCAACTCGCTTATGAAGCCGTCAATTGTCATTCGATTTTTCATGCTGTAGTTTAAGTGTTCCGTATCTTCAACAATAACCGTTCGAACTTCTTCTTGCGCTCGAAGAAAGGTAACCATTTCTTCAAACACGGGACTAGTCTGTTTTGAGGTCAATGCCTCGGTAAATTCCTGCACGATATCGAAACCTTCCTGTGCCGCATAGCTTCGCAGCAACTCCAATTTACTATCAATGGCATGTATATACTTTCGCCCCATCGGCATCACTCGAGCGTAAATTACAGCTTTTTTAGACATCTTAATCTCCGTCAAATTTGTTGCGGCTTCTTTGCCCGTTCTTAATTTTCCAAAAATTATGGAGCCTTGGCAAACACAATCTCAATCGTTACCGTTTTCCAGAATTCATCTTTCATCCTGCGCATCCCTCCGTTTTAAAGATTGCCAATTGCCTTACGAGTCTTCTTTTGCAAAGATTTCGTCACAACTCAATTAGCAGGCGACTCGGAAACAACCGGCTCAGGTTCCCGGGTCGCCGTGAGTCGTTCAAGAATACTGCTTCTTTTGAGATTTTCATTTTCCACGGCGTAATCGAGAGGTGTAAAAGTGCCGTTGTCGATAGCTTCAATATCCGCGCCTCTATCCAGCAAGAGTTCAAATACTTCCGGTGTGCCGCGTATTGCCGCATGATGCAGGGGTGTATGTCCAAACGACGAAAGAGCGTTGATGTCCGCCCCCCTATCCAGCAGCAATGCGACCACTTCCGGTTTGTTGTATCCCGCCGCAGCATGCAGGGGTGCAATTCCACCGAGATGAAATATCACATCCGGAAATTCCGACAAAACCTCAAGCGTCTCTCCGTCCGGTTCTATTCCAAACACCAAACCCAGCGTCACTTCGAACGAAACGGCAAGCACCGCTACTAGCGCTTTTGCAAACAACCCCCTCCAACTTACTTCCGTCGGCCCGTCGTAATTACGAGCTTCTATATCCGCACCCCTGTCCAGCAACAACGCGACCACTTCCGG
>JAPOUT010000120.1 GCA_026708545.1 Hyphomicrobiales bacterium | reverse complement strand
CGCAAGTGAGGCGGGAGGCAATTGTTATCGTGCAGACGCTTCCGCCTTCCAAAGAAATTGACATGAAGGGCGATGGGTATTGCAAAAAAAAAAAAAAAAGCATCCAACTCCGGTGAGCGTTTTATGATTGCCGATAGTGCTGATAAAATTGCTGAATATCGCCTGAAAATCTGCTACGCAATGACCAAGGCGAGATGCTGGCTTTATTATGGGTTCTTTTCATTTTCCCATACCTCCGCAGTATCTCGTTGCCTCTTTGACGCTTGTTTGCAATTCAAGGGAAAGTAAATGAGAAATTTAGTGGATCCTGTCATCAGAAAATTGCTGCCTTCCAAGATTTCTCAAAAAACTGAAAAGTCACTGAAAAATACCTCGTTGTTACTTGGTTTGCTTAGCGCAATAGCAATTGTTTTTGATTGGTATCCGCTTACCATGTTCTTGTCCTTTCCATTCTGTGTGATATGGATTTATTGCGCCTGGCTGCATACCGAACCCCAATTAAAATGGATTAATTTGGTTTTTCTCTTGATTTATTGCTTCGGGATTTTGCGATACTTTTTCGGCATTGAGATGTTCGGCTAAATCATCCCTGCGATTGCCAAAACCTTAAAACCTCAATCACCCCTTTTAAAGCCTTTGATAACCCGGATGTTTGGAGCTGTTCATTTTTTGCCTTATACGCTCCTTGGTCACCCTTTCCGCATCACCAATCTCTTGTAGTGAACGATACTTCTTCCCGTTGACGGTGTACTTGTATTTGATTGGTTTTGATACCTTGGGAATGGACGCGCAAACATAATCCGGATAATCGAAAGACTTCAATCGATTGGCAAGTATATTGGCATTTATTTTAAGTTTTCTGGTAGCCTCGGTAACAGAAGCATATATTCAACCCCTTTACGAAAATGGCTAGGGGATTTCTTTGTTAAAATTATCTCTAATTTCCCGGTATTTAGGTGTAATATTTTTACTCGCCCTTCTCGTATTCCTGTGATACAACGTCGATATGTCTGATTCTGACAACAACCTGAGACGTGAAATTGAATCTCTTAAGGAGATCGTGAAGGCAAAGATGGAAGCTATGAGAGCGAACAATGAATCCGCTGTTGATAGGCTTCTTGCGACTAGCGAAAGATTTCGTGCGGATAATGAGAAGTATCGTGTGGATAATGAGAAGTATCGTGCGGACAACGAAAAAGTCATAGGAGATCTTCGAACGACCATAGAAAGAAACGCCAAATTTCTTATAATGCAGATGATAGTTCTGTTTGGTGTTGCTGTTGGTGTTGCAGGTCTGCTAATCGAAGTCTTGGGCTTCAGTATTACTGGATAAACGCCGCATCAATAATGTGGTTTTGCCGCTCCATTAAACCGAACCGTTACCGATAATTGCGCCCTATCCGTCCCAAGAAGAACTTTCAACGGCTTTATGTGATAGAGGTGGTCTTTTTCGGGTCTTGCCCGATTTTTTAGATATGAGGGGGTTGCGCTTGAGGTAGAAAAAACCGAAGTCTGTGCAATTAGACGGGTCTTTCGACTGTCGGGAAAAAGCGCCTGGTGCGAAACCCGCCGGGCGTAGCCCATACGGCGCCGTACGGTCGGCAGGGACGGCCGGGCTGCAATGTTTTACGGGTTCCCGGGAAGGTTGCCATGGCGCGGGCGTGCGCCGGCAAGACAGCGCCGCCAAGTTTACGGGGATTGCCGAACCGAAGCCTGAATTTCCCGGCATGAATTCCGGGATTAACTCTCCGGGGGCGCGCCGCCCTCGCTCTCGCGCCGTTCGGCGAATTTCACAAGTGCTTCGATACGTTCGGGCGCAAGCATCCGTTCGGGTTCGGCGTTTACGATATTTTCCCAAACTTTTGTCGCACGCGTGTTAGCATCAAGCGATCCCTCCTCTGTCCAGCGGCCGAAGTTAACGTAGCTGTGAACGACCGGTTCGTAAAATTCCGTGTTGTAACGCTCCATCGTTTGCGGTGCGGCAAAGAAGTGCCCCATCGGATTAACCTGCGAGAGTGCCTTTTCGAACCCGATCTCGTCGGCGCCCGCGCGGTTGCCCGCGCACAACTCCGCAACCATGTTCAGCACGTCAACATCCGTGACGAGTTTTTCGTATGAAACCGTCAAGCCGCCTTCCAGCCAGCCGCCCGCGTGCATTATGACGGTCGTGCCCGCGAGCAGGCACCCCCACAGGCCGAATTGGTTTTCGTTCGCGGCCTGCACGTCATTAATGTTGGAAGCCGAACCCGCGGCCGAGCGCCACGGCAGGCCCAGCAGCCTCGCCATCTGCCCCGCCGCCAGCGATGCTTGAAAATGGGTCGGAGTTCCGAACGCTGGAGCCCCGGATTTCATGTCAACGTTGGAAGTAAACGTCCCGTAGCACACCGGTGCACCGGGCTTGGCAAGCTGCGTGAGCGTGATTGCGGCCATCGCTTCCGCATGGCTGAGCGTGATCGCTCCGGCAACCGTTATCGGCGCCATCGCGCCCATCAGCGTGAACGGCGTGATTATCGACATCTGTCCGTGGCGGGCAAAATCCATCAAGCCCTGCGCCATCGGAATGTCGATCGTCCGGGGCGAGTTCGTGTTGATTACCGTGAAAGAGTGCACGCCGGCTTTCAATTCCTCCTCCGTGAGACCGCGCGCAATCGCAAGCATCTCGAAGTTGTCCATTGCCTGCGGCTTTCCGCGGGAGAAAAAGAACGGTAGCTTGTCCGTCAACTCCAACTGCGTGCGGGTCGTGTAATAGTGGCGCACGTTTGTCGGAACGTCCTGCGGCTCGACCGAGGGCGACATCATGTGCAGCACGTCATAATGCTGTGTGAGGAGGGTGTATTCGCGGAAATCCCGCGCCGAGCCCGGGCGGCGTCCGCGCTTGAGGTCGTTCGCATGGGGCGCGGCCGCGCCCGGCTGGAACACCAGCGCTCCCGGCTCCAGGGTGAAATCCCGATGCTTTGAGCCTCCGTGACAGGTAAACGACTTCGGTGCGCTCGCAATCGCGGCCTCGACCATGTCGCGTCCGATGTAGACCATTTCATCTTCAACGCGCGCGCCTCCCGCCGCAAAAATCTCGCAAGCCTCGGGGAGCAGCACGCGAATGCCGAGTTCCTCGAGTAGCCGCAGCGAAGTAGCGTGCATGTTCATCGCCTCGTCTTCCGAAAAGACCGATACGGGCGGGAAGGGGTTTTTCAATTGCCGGTAGTTGACATCGCGCTTGGAAGTAGTCGCCTCCTTGTCGCGCGAGCGGCGGCGCGAACGGCGGGATTGCGCGGGGGCGGGGGAAGCGGTCATGACGGTTTGTTCCTCATGGCAAGCCCTTCCGGATCATAAGGAGAATGCGCAATCACGCGTGCGTTGCGCTCAACGCCGACAACGTGAGTCGTAAGTTGCGTGCCTTCAACGGCGTGTTCGCGCGCGACCATTGCCATCGCGAGCGATTTGCCGAGCGTGTGGCCGTAACCGCCCGAAGTGATAAAACCGACGCGCTTGTTGTCCTTCCACACCGGTTCGTAGCCGTCCGCATCGGCATTGCCGTCCGAAATCTCAAGGGTGACGAGCAACTGCGTCGCGCTGTTGGTGTCGCGTTCCTTGAGGGCCGCATCGCGCCCGATGAAATCGCAATTCTTGTCCCACGCAATCCACCTGTCCATTCCGGTTTGTGCGGGAGTGTAGCCCTGCGTGAACTCTTTCGACCAAATGCCGAAACTCTTTTCCAGCCGCAGCGACAATAATGCGTTGTAACCGACCTCGCGCAAGCCCAACCCTTCGCCGGCTTCAAGCAGCAGGCGCCGCAGGCCGATATGCTCGCCGGCATTGCAGTGAATCTCGTAGCCCAGCTCGCCCATCACCGAAAGACGTCCGACCTTCGCGCGGATGAGTCCGATGTCAAACGCGCCGCAACCCATAAAGTTCAACTCCTTGATGTCGCCGTCGGTGACGACGCGCTCCATCACTTTCAAACTGTTCGGTCCCGAGAGCGAAAAGCCGATCACCGCATCCGAGATGTCGCGCAATGCGACGCCTTCGCGCATATGCTCGTGAAACCAGCGCAGGTGCCACTCGCGCAAATAATACGAGCCCATAATCCACCAAACGCCGTTTCCCCAGTTGAACAACGTTAGATCGCCCTTGAGCCGCCCGTTCGGTGCGAGCATGGGCGCAAGGCGGGCGCGTCCGGGAGCGGGGAGCTTGCACGCCATTGTTTCGTCCAGCCAGGCCTGCGCCTGTTCTCCCGTTACCTCGAAGCGGGAGAATCCCGAAATATCCAGCAGGCCGACGGCCTCGCGCACCGCCCGGCATTCCCCCGCGACAATGTCGTGGGCGTTCGAGCGTTTCAGCGTCGGTGTTTCCTCAAAACCGTCGGGCGCAAAATACAGCGGAACCTCGAGGCCGTAACTCTCGCCCCAGCGGGCTCCCGCGGCCGTCATGTCGCTGTGGGCCGGCGACATTTTCAACGGACGTCCCGCCGGGAGTTGTTCGTTGGGATACGTCATCACAAACCGGCGCGAATAAAACTGCCCGGTCGTTTCTTTAATGAATCGCTTGTTGCGGGCATAGTCGCCGTAGCGCGCCACATCCATCGCCCATGCATCCGCCTCGGGCTCGCCGAATATCATCCACTCCGCAAGCGTCTTGCCCACGCCTCCGCCCTGCAGGAAGCCCGCCATCACCGCACAGGCGCACCAGTAGCCCCGCACGCCCCGCACCGGCCCGACCAGCGGGTTGCCGTCGGGCGAAAATGTAAACGCGCCGTTTACCCAGGTCTTAACGCCGACTTCGTTCAGAACCGGATAGCGTGCAAAAGCCAACGTCAATTCGTTTTCGAGCCGCTCGGTTTGTTCCTGGAATAATTCCATTCCATAGTCCCACGGTGCGCCGTCCATCGCCCAGTGTTCATGCTCGATTTCGTAAATGCCGAGCAGCACGCCTTTTTGGTCTTGGCGCAGATAAGTGAAGCCTTCCAGGTCCACGCACATGGGAACCTCGGAATCCATTTGTTCCAGCGCCGGAATGCTGTCCGAGACGAGGTAATGGTGCTTGAGCGGAGAAACCGGCAATTCAATCCCGGCCATCCGTCCGACCTGCTTTGCCCACAGGCCCGCCGCGTTCACGACATGCTCGCAAGTTACAACGCCTTTGTCCGTAACGACACGCCAGCCGTCCGCCGCGCGTTCCAGAGATTCGACGCGTGTATGTTCGAAATATTCCGCACCGCGGTTTTTTGCCGCGCGCGCGTATGCGTGAACCGTGCCGGTCGTGTCAACGTAGCCCTCGCGGTCCGCCCACATGCCTCCTTCGAGGCCGTCGGGACTCATAATCGGATTCAATTCTGCCGCCTCTTCCGGTGTAACCAGTCGGCAGTCTTCAATTCCAATCGATTGAAACACGCGGTAGTTGGACTGCAGCCATTCCCATCGCTCCGGCGTTCCGGCAAGCACCAGTCCGCCGGTCATGTGCAGGCCGATGTCCTGTCCCGATTCTTCCTGGATTTCGGAAAGAAGATCAATGGTGTAAGCCTGAAGTGCCGCCATGTTCGGGTCCGCATTCAGCGCGTGTATCCCGCCCGCCGCATGCCATGACGAACCGGCCGTCAATACCGATCTCTCCAACAGGCAGACATCAGTCCAGCCAAACTTTGCGAGGTGATACAACACCGATGAACCGACAACCCCGCCGCCAATTACGACAACCCGATAGTGCGACTTCATATCAATTTCTCCGTGTTTTGTGCCTCCCGAAGATTAATCGAGAGTCGCGCCGGGAGTCTAGATATAATTGCCGCACACGCAAAAAAATCGGCGTGGTATAATGGACGGCATGACAGAAGAATTTCGCAATCATCTTGACGGCATCCTGGCCGAAATCGAGGCGGAGGGGCTCACCAAGCGCGAGCGCCTGATTACCTCCGCACAGGCAGGGAGGGTCAGCGTGCGGCGCGACGGCGAGGAGCGGGAAGTCATCAATCTTTGTGCGAACAATTACTTGGGACTCGCAAACCATCCGCGTCTCATCGAAGCGGCCACCCGCGCTATGTCCGATCACGGATACGGCATGGCGTCCGTTCGGTTCATTTGCGGCACGCAGGACCTGCATCGGGAACTTGAGACTGCGCTGGCGCAATTCCTCGGGCATGACGACGCGATTTTGTTTGCTGCATGCTTCGATGCCAATGGCGGACTCTTCGAGCCTTTGTTGACGGAAGAAGACGCGGTGGTTTCTGACAGTTTGAACCACGCATCCATCATTGATGGCATTCGTTTGTGCAAAGCACGGCGGTATCGCTTCGCCAATTGCGATATGGACGATCTCGAGTCGAAGTTGAAAGAGGCACGCGCAGCCGGTGCGCGTTTCATCATGATTGCCACCGATGGCGTATTCTCCATGGACGGAACCCTTGCCAAACTTCCCGACATCGCACGACTCGCGAAAAAATATGATGCTGTCGTGATGGTCGATGATTGCCACGCAACCGGAATCATTGGCTCGAAGGGTGCGGGAACGCCGTCGCACCATGGTGTTGAAGTCGATATCATAACCGGAACGCTCGGCAAAGCTTTGGGCGGCGCGCTCGGCGGGTACGTCGCCGCGTCAAAACCGGTCATCAACCTCTTGCGCCAGCGTGCGCGTCCCTATCTCTTCTCCAACGCTCTGCCGCCCACGGTCGTTGCCGCGAGTATTGAGGCCCTGAAATTGGTCGAAGAGGGTGACATGTTGCGTAAACAACTTTTCGATGCTACAAACTACTGGCGCGCGGGACTTTCCAAGCTCGGTTTTACGCTGTTGCCCGGCGAGCATCCCATCGTTCCGGTCATGCTTGGAGACGCGCGGTTAAGTCAGGAAATGTCGCAGCAACTTTATCAACGTGGTGTCTACGTTGTCGGCTTTATCTATCCGGTCGTGCCTCTCGGAGCCGCACGCATCCGGACGCAGATGAATGCAGCCCTGACACGCGAGGACCTGGACACCGCACTAGCCGCCTTTGCCGAAGTCGGTCGACAACTTGGAGTCATCACATGATTGAAACAATGAAATGCCTGGTAAAGTCGAAACCCGAAACCGGACTTTGGATGGAAGAGCGTTCCGTCCCCGAGATTGGCGATGATGACGTTCTCATCCGAATCGCCAAAACCGGAATCTGCGGGACCGATATCCATATTTGGAATTGGGACGAGTGGGCGCAAAAAACCATTCCGATAGGACTCATCATCGGGCACGAATTCGTCGGTGAAATTGCCGAAGTCGGATGCAACGCCAAAAACCTTAAAGTTGGACAAAGGGTTTCCGGCGAAAGTCATTTAATTGGCCGCCAATCGAGGCAGTCACGAGCCGGACGATTCCATCTCGACCCCGAAACCCACGGCATTGGGGTCAATGTTGACGGGGCCTTCTGCGAGTATTTGAAATTCCCCGCGTTCAACGTTGTGCCGTTGCCCGATGCCATTACCGACGACATCGGCGCCATCCTCGATCCGCTCGGCAACGCTGTGCACACGGCATTGCTCTTCGACCTTGTCGGCGAGGATGTGCTCATCACCGGCGCGGGACCCATCGGCATTATGGCCGCGGCCGTCGTGCAGCACATCGGCGCGCGGCATACCGTTATCACAGACGTCAATCAACAGCGTCTCGATCTTGCCGCCAAACTGAGCGACGTCGTAACCGTCAACGTCACCGACACAGATTTACGCGATGTCATCAAAACCCTCGACATGAAGCAAGGTTTCGATGTCGGACTTGAAATGTCCGGCAACGAGCAGGCTTTTGAGCAAATGGTCGAATCCATGATAACGGGCGGGCGAATCGCCATGCTCGGAATTCCGAAGGGCGTATCGACCGTTGACTGGACGCCCATCGTTTTCAAATCCCTCACCATCCAGGGGGTCTATGGGCGCCAGATATTCGAGACTTGGTACAAGATGATAGCCCTGCTTGAAAGCGGCCTCGATATCTCTCCCATCATCACGCACCGCTTCTCCGCCGAGGATTTTGAGGAAGGTTTCGGCGAAATGATAGGGGGGAATTCCGGCAAGGTTGTGCTAGACTGGAATAATTAAGCCGTAAGTTGTTGTCAGCCGTAGGGTGGTTTGTGGACAAGTTGAATTTCAAAACTCTTAAAGACAAGCAGCACGACCTGCAAGACGGGTTTCCCGATGACCTGAGTTTGCGCGTTCATCGCGCAATCAGTTGGGGATTGCGCGCTGAAAAAGAAACCAAGGATGTAGATGTTCGCTTCCTTTTGCTTTGGATTGGGTTCAACGCGGCCTATACCCGGATACCTTCCGAGTTTGCCAGAGGTGATTCAGGTCCTCCAGATAGGAATGTGTTTAGAAGCTATTTCAAAACTCTCGTGAGCATTGATGGAAGCAATCGCGTTTATGATGCTGTTTGGGAGAAGTTTTTCCAAAAAGATACGCCTACTCCCAAGTGGGTGAAAAATAAATTTGTTTTTACTCCCTTCTGGGATCATGTTCACGGCAAACCGGGTAAAGACGATTGGAACGAGAGTTTGAGTAGGAGGGGGCGCAGATTTAACCGTGCCAGAAAAGAAATGAACACGGCTCTGCTTCTAACGGAAGTTTTTGATAATCTTTATACGTTACGCAATCAGTTGATGCACGGCGGTGCTACTTGGAATGGTAGTGTCAATCGAGAGCAAGTGAGCGCCGGCGCGGAGATAATGGATTGGATGCTTCCCATCTTCATTGACCTCATGATGGAAAATCCTGATGAATCTTGGGGGAAACCGTTCTATCCCGTAATAGAAAAGTAGGAGGTAATGGTTAAATTAGGGCAGATTAGAAAAGGCAACTGCATCAAGGGAATGGGGGAGCGACTTGTTGAAGTTATTGCTTCTTGCTTGCACGCAACCGATGTTCAATGACGTCGCTGGCTGACTTCCCGCCGTCGTTTGCACGCTCATGCTCGGTATTTCTCCTAGGGTGCAAAAGCAGTTTTAGGAGGGGGTGGAGATTCAGTCATCCTCGCTTCTTTCAGATACTTATTTATCATCTGGCGGCTGACGCCGACAATTCGAGCAATTTCAGCTTGGCTGATTCCGCCTTTTTCGCTGAGTAAGATGCTCACCGTTTTTTTGCCTGTGTGTTCGGGTCATCACTACTGATTAGACGTGCACTGCTTGAACTTGACTTCGAGACCGCCAACAAAATTTTAATCAGTGAGGATTCCTCGCCAGAGAGGATGGCGCGCCGTCTTGCTGCCAACCCGATGTTTTCGATATCGGACCCATTTAAACCATCCGAAACCTTTGCGAGAAGCGCAGCTTCATTCCGCCGCGTTTCATCATCTTGGTAAAGAAAATGCAACCACAAACTTTCACGCACATCGCCATCGGGAAGATTGATTTCCGCCTTGTAGGGGAAGCGACGCCATATCGCAGAATCGAGCAGATGAGGATGATTGGTCGCCGCTATGGTAATGACATCGTCCGTCAGTGAATCTAGACCTTGAAGCACTGTATTGACGACGCGTTTCAACTCGCCAAGTTCATGTCGATCATCTCTAACTTTGGCGATTGAGTCAATCTCATCAAGGAAGAGAACGGCTTCTTTTGAAGGGACGTAATCAAAGATACTCCTGATATTTTTTGCTGTTTCGCCAAGACGAGATGAGATTAGGGAGTCCAGCCGTGCAATGTAGAAAGGTCGATCAAGGAGTGTTGCCACATGCCCTGCAAGGAGGCTTTTGCCAGTCCCAGGTGGGCCATACAAAGAAGCCTGAGCTGAGATGCAACGCCTCTTTTGCTCAGTAGATCAATGTGCTTCGCATCATTAACGAACTCGGAGATTGTCGCGCCAGACTCGCCGTTCAGCATCACGGGCGTGGTTAACGGTTGGCCCTCTTCAACGAGAGGCAGGTGTGATGCGCTATCACGTGGAAGTGCTTCGGCGTATCCGGAGGATTGAAGGGGAACTCCACGTTTCCGCAAAATAGATTGTATACATTTTGCACCTTCCTGGTCACCTTGGGATGCGAGTTGTCGTGCGATGTCTCTACCAAGGCGCCGCACGGCAGTATAGTCTGCAGACATCGCAGCGTTAATGAGTTCCGATATTACTACCTTGTTAATTTCCATAGGTCGTTTTCCAAGTTTTTTACGGCTGTTGTTAACTGCTTTGCTTTTGTTATCATAAGTTCTCCAATCTTGATTGTTCGACCAATTTGCTACCAGTTTGATTGGTTCCTATACCCTGCTTCTTTTCTGTAGGCTGGTGCGGACGGAGGGAGTCGAACCCTCACGGAACAAGCCCACTACCTTTCCAAGACAGCGCGTCTACCATTCCGCCACGTCCGCAATGGTTCGTTGTTGTTTTTTTAGAGAGAAAAAGTGTCAAATGGGTTATCCCATTCTTCCCCATTTGACAAACTCCCTTTCAGGAGAAAACTGAACTGGCGTGGAAAGGCAATCAGAAAGAATCCGTTTATAGAGACTCTCTCTAATCCTCTATGGAGGACCAGTCCAACTTAACTATCGAATTCGTTATCGAATCATTCAATTCAGCCTAATACGAGAAGACGTTCGCATGTATATCCTATACCCACATGATTCGCAAGTTATATGGAAAGTTCCCATTAAAATTTTTTGGAAAATTTCTAATTAATTTGCTTGTCGAGTTGATGGCGCCGACAGAGGTGCTTGGCGGGCTCGTATATCACAGAGATTCTAATCTTAAGGTTTTACCTTTCGGATTATCGATAACGAAATAAAGACAGCTGTCCGGATATTCACCTTATCTCGAATGCGAGCATGACTCTTCAACGCTTCGGATAAATTCCCCAGAATGTGGAAAAGGTATGTGACACTAAAGGCAAAAAGTCACTGCTGTTCCAATTTGGTCCGGAACTTGTCTCGCGTTTAAGGTGGGCGAGAAAATCGATTGTGGAGGAGATTGAAAAGAGTCGGAAAAAGGTACCTCAACTCATAGGGTCGCTAACACCCAATCGTAACTGAATCACTTGTAGCATAAAGGAAAAAATTTACAAATAGGGAATTGACAAAAACCTATTTCCGTGGGACAGATGTATTGGGTCCTCGCCAGCGAGTTCCAAACTCGTCTGGTAGGGTTTCTCAACCGGCGCGACCCCCCTAGGGGGGTCCAAACTCCCTAGGGGCTGGGCGAGAAATCCGTGAGGGCCTACCTATATATAAGTCTAAATCATTTATTCCCATTCGTCAATCAACAAGTAACCAATCTCTTCCATATTCAGTTTACAAGCGGGGTTTCGAGGCGATTCACATTCCGACGAATCAGCCTCGTGCCAGTTTAGAGAGGATTCCTCTTCATACCCCACCTCTGGGTCGGTTGGTCCGTAGACGACCGAATCACCCTACTGGGTGACCGGCAAAAATACAACAAAAATTGCGAATCACCCCCGAATCAGCCCAAAGCCCCGCATGTGTCGTATAGTTACTTAGGTGGCTATCTTTTTTAATTTGTGAACGGCAAGAATTCCCGCTTTGTTTTTTAGTGTTGATTAGGTGATTTATGGACATACAGGATTATGAAAGACTCAATAAGAAGAAGCGCGAAATTCCCGAAGAATTGCAGTCTCTGCGCTTGCGTCTCCATCGTGCCATTAGCTGGGGGAGGCGGGCGGAACAGCTGTCCGATGATTTGGACGCGCGCTTCATCTTTCTTTGGATAGGATTCAATTCGCTTTATGCCAGGGAACCTGATGCGGTTGCCGGCGGCCAGGATGCATCAAAGACCTTCAAAGAAATACTGGAATATCTTAATGTTCTCGTATCTCTGGACAAGGACCGTATCCACGGATTTTTTTGGGAAGGAGAAATTTTTGAAGCGGGTCGCTTGCTGGTGGAAGACGAATATCTCTTTGAATTTTTTTGGAAATCCAAAACCGCCCGCGTCGTGCAGGACAAATGGCGCGAGGAGTGTAGGGCGCACAAACGTACATTCACCAAAGCGCGAACCTTCAATAATCTGCAAAAGGAAAAAAGGATGCCAAAGGTTTTGGTCTCCACGGTTTTCAACCGCCTCTGTGTTCTGCGCAACCAATTGATACACGGGAGCGCCACGCATGACAGCGGGAAAAATCGCAATGCACTGCTTCGCGGCGTAACGATTATGGAGCCGTTCCTACCCGTCTGCATTGACCTGATGCTGAAAAACCCCGACAAGGACTGGGGCGCCCCGCGCTATCGTCCGGACGACAAAAATCCTATTTAGGAAAGTTCCGTCTCGGTTTTTGAAATCCGCCGCCGGACTCGGAACGCCGTCCTATTTTCCGGGAAAGAACTTCCACGCCAGAGGCAGCACCGCTCCCAGCAGGAACAGTTTAAGCGCTTCGCCGGGGAGAAACGGCAACAGTCCCCATTCAAGAACGGGTTTGTCCCATCCCGCGACCGTGCCGAGCCAGAGCAGGCCGAAGGCGTATATGACGGTCAGTCCGATCAGCGCCGCTGCCGCCGCGCCAAGCCATGTGCGGTCCCAGCGCTTCTCGGCCAAAAAGCCGGTTACAACAGCGGCCGCCAAAAATCCGAGCAGATATCCGCCCGTCGGTCCCGCCATGTAGGCGATGCCGATGCCCTTTTCCGGTGTTCCGGCAAAGACCGGCAAGCCCGCCGCGCCTTCGGCCAGATAAGCCAGCACGGTGAGTCCGCCGAGACGCCATCCGAAGGCAAAGCCGATCAGCAGCACGACGAAAGTCTGCATCGTCAGTGGCACGGGAAAAAACGGTATCTGTATCTTTGCCGAAATCGCAAGCAACAGCGTTCCGGCAATCACGTAAAGCAGGTTTATCGATGTTTTCGAAGCGGGAATAAGCGTGTTCCGGGATTCAAGTTCAAATTGCATGTTGTTCTCCTTTCATATTAGTTGATTAATTTGCGCACTTCCTCAAGGCTTTGCTGCCTATCATGTCTCGCTTTGAGCGCTGTGTCCATATCAACCTCGGCAAAACGGACAGGCGTTGCGGGTTGCAACTGGCCAATCAAATCCATATCGGCGGAAATAATCGTGCCGACCATGAAATAACCGCCGCCAGAGACGGCGTCTCGATGCAGGATGATAGGCTCGGTTCCGCCGGGCACCTGAATCGATCCGTAAGGATAGCACGCATCGGTGATATTCGATGGGTCGGAACCGGCGCCGAAGGGCTGTTTGCGCTCCACGAATTCCAGCGGCTTCCCGCCCTGAAAACGGTAGCCCATGCGGTCGGCCTCCATCGCGACTTTCCATGTATCGGCAAGAAACGACTTTTGCGATTCGGACGTGATGCGATGCCAGTACAGCCCCGGCATCATCCGCAGGGTCACGTCTCCCGTTCCGGGCCCGCGGCGCAATTTCTCCGCAACGGATTTACCCGTCCGCCCCGGTGCCTTGTTTTTGCCGAGCGGCAGGGTGTCGCCGTCCTGAACCGGGCGGCCTTCAATGCCGCCCAGGGCGCCGATGGCGTAGGTGGAGCGGCTGCCCAGCGCCGCAGGCGTATCAATGCCGCCGGAGATGGCAATGACCGCTCGCGCGCCCGAACGCAGATAGTCAAAACCGAGCCTGTCGCCGGATTTGACATCGAAAGCCGTCCATGTGGGCTGTTCTTCTCCGTTCACCTTCGGCGGCAGTTCGGCTCCGCAAACGGCAACCGTGGCATCTTCGGTGAATTCAAGTTCGGGTCCCATGAACGTCGCTTCAAGACAGCCCGCGCCTTCGTCGTTGCCTACCAGCAGATTGGCGCAACGCAGGGCGTAGCGGTCCATCGCCCCGCCCATGGGAATGCCGAGATGGTAATAGCCCGGCCTTCCCAGATCCTGGATAGTGGTTAAAACGCCTGCGGAAATAACTTTAATCGGCATTGAGGGCCTCCATCAGTTTGGTGTTGGTTCCGTCTATGTCGGAGTTGTAAGCTTCGAGGTCGAAAGTGACGGGGCGAATGCGCGGCTCGAAATCATCCTTGTCCACCGCCTCAACAATCGCCTTGTATTCGGTTTCGTCAACGGGTTTCCACTTGACGATGTCTCCCGGCTTGAAGAGCACCATGAAGTCGCGCAGGTAGCGCACCTTTTGTTCGGGGTCGTAAATCGGCATCGGCGTGATTCCGAACATCTGGTAGCCGCCGGCGCCGCGAACCGAATAGATGCAGGAAAAGCAGCCGCCGTAGCCGACGGTCAACTTCGGCGTATCGGTGCGGGGGCGCAGATATTTCGGCACCTCGATCTGGCGCGGACGGTCAACCATTTGGTACAGGAACGGCAGGCCAGAAACAAAACCGACCATGGAAACAAACCACGGCGCGGACGAATGCGCCTCGATGAATGACGGCACATCCTTGTAGCCGTTGATCGATGCGGCATACTCAATATCTGTGGAATTGGGGTCCTGGTGCCGCTCGCGAAAGCGCATCAGGGTCTCATGGGTGTACGGGTCTTGATACCAGACGGGAATTTCAATAATGCGGGTGTCCAGTTTCGATTCCGCCTTTTCCGCATCCTTTTCCATCTCCTTGACCATGCCCAGCAGATTATCCGGAGTGACGAGATCGGGGTTGAATTTAATCTGAAAGGACGCGTTCGCGGGGCAAATCTCGGTCACCCCTTTGATTTTTGCGTCCCGGACCGCGTTGGTGACTGCCAGGGAGACAAAAAACGCCTCCAGTGACATGGCTTCATCGACTTCGACGAAGAGATGCTCGTCACCTCCGAATGTATAACGACACTTCATGCGCTTACCTCACTTTCCTTGATGATTTTACCGGAATTGTTCACTAGCCATTGCTCAAGCCATTCGGTATGGACGGCGTTCTCCCGTACGTCCGTCTCGCGCAAAAGCGCGGAAAACAGCGGAGCGGTGCAGGGCAGCCCGTCGATTTTCAATACGGCGAGCGCTTTTTCGAGACGCTCGAGGGCCTGCCTGCGATTTTCTCCGTGTATGACGAGTTTGCCGAGAAGCGAATCGTAAAACGGCGGCACGGCATAGTTTTCAAACAGGGTGTGGTCAAAGCGAACTCCGTCGCCCGAAGGAATTCTGAGTCCCGACACGACTCCCGGAAACGGCATGAAATCATTTGCGGGATCTTCCGCGTTAATCCGCACCTCAAGGGCGTTGCCGTTGAAGGTTATGTCGTCCTGGCCGACGGACAGGTCCGCGCCGCCCGCGATGCGGATCATTTCCGCTACCAAATCAAGGCCGGTAACCATTTCGGTGACGGGATGCTCAACCTGGATGCGGGTGTTCATTTCGATGAAATAAAACTCTTCCGTTCTGCCGTCGTAAAGATATTCAATCGTTCCCGCTCCTTTGTAATTGACCGACCGGGCGAGGGCGACCGCGCAATCGCAAAGTTTTTTTCTGGTTTCACTGTTGAGCGCCGTCGAGGGGGCTTCTTCCCACACTTTCTGTCGACGGCGCTGCAGTGAGCATTCGCGCTCGCCGCAGTGCACCACATTCCTGCCGTCGCCGAGTATTTGCACTTCGATATGGCGGGCGGCGGGAATGAATTTCTCCACGTAAATCGTGCCGTCGCCGAAAGCGGCCTGGGCTTCGGATGAAGCTTCGGCTGCCTGGGTTTTGAAATCGTTTGCATTATCGACGATGCGGATGCCGCGTCCGCCGCCGCCGGCGGAGGCTTTAATCATCACCGGAAAGCCGGTTTTTCCGGCTTGTTCAAGGGCGTCGTCGCCGCTTGCGTCAAAACCCTCGACAATGGGCACGCCCGCCGCTTGCGCCCGTTTGCGCGCTTCCGACTTGTCTCCCATCATGCGGATTGTTGCGGCGTCCGGGCCGACAAACACGAGGCCCGCATTTGCCACCGACTCGGCAAACCCGGCATTCTCCGAAAGGAAGCCGTAGCCCGGATGGATTGCATCGGCTCCCGATTGCAGGGCCGCCTTGATGACGGCTTCGCCGTTCAGGTAGGAGCGTGCCGGCTGGGGCGGGCCGATTTCCACGGCCTCGTCGGCTTCCCTGACCGCGAGCATGTCGGCATCGGCGGAAGAATGCGCTTGCACCGTTTTGATGCCGAGCTTGCGGGCGGCGCGGATTACGCGAACCGCGATTTCGCCCCGGTTGGCTATCAAAAGGGTCGAAATGGTCATTCTTCGATTTCCATTAACGTCTGTCCCGCGGAAACGATTTCTTCGTTTTCCACTTTGAACGCGGACACCTTGCCCGCCGCCGTTGCCTTGACATGGTGAAACGATTTCATCACTTCGACGATTCCGATGACATCGCCTTCGGCCACGCTGTCGCCGACTTCTTTAAACGGCGGCTCGTCGGGCGAGGGCCTGCGATAAAAAGTTCCGGGAAGATGGGATTTGACTTCATGCGCCATGGGTCTCTCCTTTCTATGAGGTTTTCTCTGGTTTTGGGTTGCCGAGGGCATTTCTCACGGCCGCCGCAATTTCAACGGCGTTCGGCGTATCCGAGTGGACGCAGACGGTTTCGGCTTTGGTCGGCAAAACCCCGCCTCCCGCGGTCGTGAGCGTGCCTTCGTTGATCAACTGGCGAACCCTTCTTGCCGCGTCTTCGGGCTCAACATGTTTGTGCTCTCTTGTTATGACGAGGCCTCCCTCGTCGTTGTAGTCCAGGTCGGCAAAAAATTCCGGTATGAAGCGGACATTGCGCCTGGTGTAGACTTCTTCATGGAGTGTTCCCGGCAAGCCGAAGACGGGAACGCCGTAGACGCAGGCCGCATCGGCCAGGGCTTCGGCAATCTCGGCGTCTCTTGCCGCCATGCCGTAGAGCGAACCGTGGGGCTTGATATGTGAAAGCGGCATGTCGGCCTGCCTTAGGAAGGCGCAAAGCGCGCCGACCTGGTAAAGAACAATATTCAGCAGTTCTTCGCGCTCCATTTTCATCTCGCGGCGTCCGAAGCCCGCAAGGTCGGGAAGCGACGGATGTGCGCCCACCGCAACCCCGTGTTTTTTCGCAAGTTCCACGGTGTTCCGCATGTGGTTTGGATCGGAGGCGTGAAAACCGCAGGCAACGTTGGCTTGCGTTATATGCGGCATGATCCCGGCATCGTCCCCCATCTTGTAAAGCCCGAAACTTTCGCCCATGTCACAATTCAAATTACACTTCATGCCTTCCTCCTCAATCTTTCTCCGAAGCGACCAGGCGCAGTCTCGCCTGGTCCGCGACAACCGCAAGAATAAGCAAAACCCCGAGAACGACCGTTTGCAGATAACTCTCGATCCGCGCAAGATTCATTCCGTTCTGGACAAGCGCGATAAAAAGGCCGCCGAGCACGACATTCTCGAGCCTGCCGATTCCCCCTCGCAGGGACACGCCGGCAATGACGCAGGCCGCAATGCTTTCAAGCGGCATTGATGCCCCGATATTGGCTTCACCGGTGTCCAGCCGCGCGGTCAGCAGCATGCCCGTGGTTGCCGCAAGGCTCGCGCATAGAACATAAGTCAGGAAAAGCGTTTTGCGCACGCTGATGCCGGAAAGATGGGCGGCCTTGCTGTTGCTTCCCACCGCATAGAAATACATTCCATACGGAGTCTTGTAGAGGAAAACGGCCAGCAACGCGGCAATCACCGCAACGACCCAGATAGGAACCGGTATGCCGAGCATGCTGCCGAAACCGAAAACATTGCCGAACTCGACCGGCATGCCGTAGACGGGCACGCCCCCCGTGAGATACAGAGCGATGCCGAAACCGACGGACGCCATGCCGAGGGACATCATGAAAGGCGATACATTGAAAAAAGCCACGCCGACGGCATTGGCGACTCCGATCAGCGTTCCCGCGCCAATTCCGGCAAGGATTCCCAGGGACATGGCGAGATAAATCGAATCGGGCATCGCGGCATAGGCGGCCACCATGGCCAGCGCACCCACCACCGAGGACACCGCGAGGGTCGTGCCCACCGAGAGGTCAAAACCTCCGGTAAGCAGCGCGAACATCTGCCCCATTGACACCATGATGAGGTAAACCGACTGGCGCAGGACGTTCATGAGATTTCTACCGGTGAGAAAATTATCCGACATCAGCGCGAAAAGAACCAGCGCGATGACCAGCAGAAACGGCAGTATCCCGAGTCTGACGAACATCTTCTTGATTATCGAAACGGTGCGGATTGCGGCCTCTTCCATCACGCGCACTCCCGGTCGTCTTCAAAGAAACAGGTCAGCATGGTTTCTTCATTCAACTCCTTGCCCGAAACCTCGGCTCGAATTCGCCCCCGCGAAAACACATAAGCCCGGCTCGACAAGTGGATTATCTCCAGCAGGTCGGAAGAAATAATAATAATACCCGTTCCGGCCATGGCGAGGTCGGCGATGAATCTGTAAATCGATGCACGGGTGCCGACATCGACTCCGACCGTAGGATCGTTGAGAACAATCAGGTCAAACTCCTGCGCAATGCTGCGGGCGAGCATGACCTTCTGCTGGTTGCCGCCCGAAAAGTGATCCACGGCGCGCGCCGGCCGGTTGGGGGAAAGTTTGAGTTTGTCGGCGAGCGCCGCGACGCTCTGCTTTTCGGTTTTTGCATTGAGGAACCATCCGTTTTGCCGCGGCGCGCGCGCGAGTGATACCAGCCGCATGTTTTCGCCGGCGGAGCGCCGCATCATGAGTCCTTCATTCTTGCGGTCGGCCGGCAAATAAATCATGCCGCGCCGGATCATTTCCACGGGAGGCCTTCCGGTCATGTCTTCGCCTTTTAGCGTCACCTTTCCCGAGGAAACGGGCAGAAGTCCGAAAGCGGCTTGCATGGCCGCCGATTTGCCCGAGCCTGCAAGGCCGGCAAGCCCCACGATCTCCCCCTTCTTCAAATTCATGGAGACACCGCTGATTGCGCCGCTCCGCGCGGTTATCCTGTCGAGGGACAGAATCTCCTCGCCCGGCGGCGGTAGATCGATATCGGGGAAAACGGCCCCGACTTCGCGGCCCGTCATCAGCCGGATGAGCGTTTCGTCATCGGCTTTGGATACTTCCATCGTTTCGATTTTACGTCCGTCGCGCAACACTGTGACGCGGTCGCCTATTTCGTAAATTTCCGCCATGCGGTGGGTGATGTAGATGATTCCGACTCCGCGTTTTTTCAATGTGCCGATCAGGGAAAACAACTGCCGGATTTCGTGGTCGGTCAGACTGGCGGTCGGCTCGTCGAGAATCAGCACCGATACCTGCGAGCGAAAGGCTTTGGCGATTTCCACCATTTGTTGTTCCGCCCGTGTCAGTGTTTCCGCCCTGCGTTCGGGGTCAAGATTGAATCCGAGCTGTTCGAGCAATTTGCCGGATTCCTGTTTCATCCCGGCCTTGTCGAGAAACATTCCGCGCCGCATCTCCTCGCCGAGAAAAACGTTCTCCTGCACCGTTAATTCGGGAATGAGCGAAAACTCCTGGAACACCGCCGAGATGCCGTACTGCCGGGCTTCATGCACCGAAGCGGGATTTATCGTCCTGCCTTCCATCAAGATTTCTCCCGATGTCGGTGTGATTGCTCCGGAAAGAACGGAAATCAACGTTGATTTTCCCGCCCCGTTTTCGCCGAACAGGACGTGGACCTCGCCGCGTTTGAGGTCAAAATCGACGCAATCCAGAGCGCGCACGCCGGGAAAATCCCTCGTGAGCGCTCTGGAAGCGATCAAGTGGCCGGACGTCATCCGCCTACCACGTTCAACGTCGCGACAATTACTCTACGCGGAACACCGGTTTGAAACCGTCGGGGGCCAGCGTCGAGGTCTTATCGAAATCGCCGTGGTTGTCGGTGGTCACCACATACAAGGCAGGTCCCACATGCTTGTGGTAGTCCTTGTTCTCAAGGATGCGGACGGCCTGGTCTATGGCGATGCGGCCTTGAATCACCGTGGAGTCGGTGGGAGCCGCGAGGATCTGGCCGCGCTGAATCCCGCGGTCGACACCGGGGGTGAAGTAATACGAGACCACCTTGACGTCGCCTTCGAGTCCGCGGGAACGCAGAATCGGAATGGCGGCTTCCGCGGTCACGGCCGTGCCGGCGATGTAATCCAGGTCGGGATATGTTTCGAGGGCATCCTCGACAAGCGCCGACTGGGCTTCCTTGCCGGTGTCGCCGTATTTGGTGTCGACCACTTCAATGGCGCTGCCTTGCACGCCTTCGATGAAGCCGGTGTTGCCCGCTTCAACCCAGCCCGCGCCTGCGGGTCCCGGGAACCACGCGACTTTGACCTTCTCGCCGCCGGGGTGCTTTTGCGCAAGAAACTCGCCGGCTTTGCCGCCCATCTCGCCGAACGAGACAAGGGACTTTGCCGAAAGTTCCGAAGACGACATGCCGTTGATGACATCAATGACGGGAATACCCTTGCCGCGAATCTCGCTGACAAGATTGTTCAGTCCGTCGAAGGAAATGGCGCCGATGACGACCGCGTCGGCGCCTGCCGCAACGCAATCTTCAATCTGGCTGATTTGGGTGTTGAGTTCGGTGTAGCCGCCGGCCTCGACGAGTTGCATTTTGACGCCCAGTCTTTCGGCTTCCGATGCAACGCCGTAATTCACGCCGAGCCAGTAAGCGTCTTTCATGTGCGGGAATGAAACGCAAATCTCCCACGGCTTTGATGCTCTCTCGAGCGGAGTGTAATCAATGCTCTTGCGGGGGCTTTCCATGTTGAAAGGCGGGTTCCAGCTTTCAACGCTGTAAGGAAACCAGTCCTGTGCATTGGCATTGGTTCCGCCGAAAACGCCCATTGCCACGAATGCGGAAACCGCAAGCGCGACGGGGCCGGTACGTGTTTTGTTCTGTCTCATAATGATACTCCCTCCTAACAGGGTTTTTGTTTGGTTGCCCCCGGAGCGAATCAGGTGGACTTGCGCCGGGGGAATGGTGATTCGAGTATTTCCCGGCAGGCGATTCGTTGCAAATTCAATATAAGGAGAAGTAATATCGATAAAGCAGAAGGAATCCCGGCTATGGAAAAACCGGCTTTGCGCGGCGTTCAGTAAAGTCGATATGCGAAAAATTGCCTTATTTCCCCGTTTTTCCCGGTGTATTTATGCTTGACCGATGGATTCGAAGCGGTGTATGTATATTAGTGATTTCTGATTTTTTGATAACAATAAAGAAGAAAACAGATGGAACCGAATCTCCGTCATATTCGCTACTTCATTGCGACGGCGCGCTCGGGACAAGTCACCCGGGCGGCGCGCGAGTTGAACATCTCCCAGAGCGCAATCACGAGCGGAATAAAACAACTCGAAGAAATGGTCGGCTATCCGCTTTTTTCGCGGAAATCGCGCAGGCTGCAGTTGACGGACAACGGCGCTCTTTTTCTCCGCCATGCCGAGCGCATATTCACCGCCGTCAACGAAGCGCTCCACGCTCCCCGCGACATTCACGCTTCCGCAAAAGGGGATTTGCGCCTTGCAATGACTTACACGGTCGCGGGTTATTTTCTGCCGCGGTATCTTGAAAGGTTCGCCCGCAATTATCCCGACGTGAATGTTCGCCCTGTCGAAGCGCCGCGTACCGAAATCGAGGCGGGTCTCGTGTCCGGGGAGTTCGACATTGCGGTCATTTTAACTTCCAACATTGCCGACCAGGAGAGGCTGAGTTATGAAACGCTTTTCCGGTCAACGCGGAGGTTGTGGCTGGCCAGCGGGCATCCCCTTTTTGAGCGCGGCCAGATCACACTGAGCGATTTGACGGAAGAGCCTTTCATCATGCTGACCGTGGACGAGGCCGCAAACACCGCCCGGCGCTACTGGAACGAAGCCAAAGTGCGTCCCAACGTCATTATGAACACTTCTTCGGTCGAAGCCGTTCGTTCCATGGTTGCAAGCGGCATGGGAATCACGATTCTTTCGGACATGGTGTACCGTCCGTGGTCCCTCGAAGGCCAAAGGGTCGAAGCCGTGCCGCTGGTAACGCCGGTGCCAAGCATGGATGTGGGAATTGTGTGGGCCTTCAATGCCGAATTGTCACCCGCGACAAAGGCCTTCGCCGAGTTCATGCGCAACGATTTGTCACTCTAATTCGGTCCGGACGGGGAGTTGGCCGGGCGACAAACCAATATGTCTCCGCACGGCATCCGCGTGGAATTTCGGGTATGCCAGAGTCGTTCAAATTTTGTAGTTTCAGGAATAATCATGTAACATCCGACTCTGTGGGGGTGACTTACGAGGAATAGAATCATGAAGCGGAAAATCGATGTTTTGCGTGTCATTGTCTTCGAAGAAGGACTCGAAAATGCAAAAATGTTCGTCGCTCAGTGTCTGGAAAAAGACATCTGCGTGCAGGGGAGGGATTTGAAAGAACTGTTCAAGCGCCTGAACGCGACAATATACCTGGAACTCCCGCACATGGGAACCATATCTCCCGCTCCGGATAAATTCCTCGGGATGTGGGAAGAGGGTGAAGTGTTGGCCCACGAGAAGTTCTTGGAAGCGCCAATTGAGGCAAGGCAGTTGACCGCCTAACTGCTCGCCTTTTTTTTTTTTTTTGCGGACGCCCGACATTTCACCGGTGAAATGTTTTGATAGACGCCTGAAAAATTCCGATAAAAGGCCGAGCGCCTCGCACTGTCTTTCGAATGGCAAACCTCTCGTTTGGAAAAGTTCTAATCAAACTTCTGAAAATTGTTTGACTCGCCCGGACGGTTTCGTGTTAACATGAGGGCATTCGTATCATTGTAGTAAGGGAGGGACCATGAAAGAGGCAACATCGGCGCAACAGACACGAGCGCTAACCGCGAGCACACTCGCCTTTACGGTGTGCTTCGCCGTTTGGACGATTTTCTCAATCATCGGAATCAAAATCAAAGCCGAACTTGGCCTGAACGACACGCAGTTCGGGATTCTCGTTGCGACTCCCATCCTCACGGGATCGCTCAGCCGAATCTTCCTCGGCGTCTGGGCGGACCAGTATGGCGGACGACTCATCCTGACCATTCAAATGCTCGCAACCGCCCTCGCGACCTTTCTGCTCACGACCGTATCCTCGTATCCGATGTTTCTGCTTGCGGCCCTCGGCGTCGGGCTTGCGGGAGGAAGTTTCGCCGTGGGGATTCAATATGTCTCCACCTGGTATCCGAAAGAAAGGCAGGGAACCGCCTTGGGAATCTTCGGCGTTGGAAATGTCGGCGCCGCTGTCACGAATTTCGGCGCGCCGATCCTGCTTGTCGCGATGAACGATCAATGGCAGGGAGTTGCCCAGATTTACGCCGCCGTCATGGCGCTTTCCGCCGTTGTTTTCTATCTCACGACGCAAAACGATCTTGCGCTGCAGGAGCGCAGGGAGCGGGGCGTGAAGCATGCGTCCTTTCTCGAGCAGCTCGAGCCCCTCAAGAATCTTCAAATCTGGCGGTTTTCCCTCTACTACTTTTTCGTGTTCGGCGCGTTCGTTGCGCTCGCGCTCTGGTTGCCGCGTTATTACATCGGCGTCTACGATCTTGATATCAAAACCGCCGGGCTGCTCGCCGCATGTTACGCGTTGCCCGGAAGCATTTTTCGCGCCCTCGGCGGATGGCTCTCCGACAAATACGGCGCGCGCGCCGTCATGTATTGGACCTTCATTGCGAGCGTCATCTGCACCTTCATCCTCTCTTATCCCGCAACCGATTACATCGTTAAGGGGGTCGAAGGCGACATCAGATTCAATATAACCATTCCTCTCTGGCTGTTCGTCTGCCTGACCGTCATTCTCGGGTTCTTCATGTCGCTCGGCAAGGCGGCCGTCTATAAACACATTCCCATTTACTATCCCCGGCATGTCGGTTCGGTGGGTGGAATTGTCGGACTGGTCGGCGGACTGGGAGGCTTCGTGCTCCCCATTTGCTTTGGCGTGATGAACGATATCATCGGCGTTTGGACGAGTTGTTTCATGCTGCTTACCGGAATCATCGCCGTTGCACTCACATGGATGCACTTCGCCATCCGCCACATGGAGCGCAGCAAGCATCCGGCCCTGCGCGGTCCCAAATACCTCCCCGAACTCGCAGCCGGCGACAACGACACCGCAAGGACAAACTAAGGACGAACGATGGCAAAAGATCTCAAAGGTTGGAATCCCGAAGACCAGCAACAGTGGGATTCTTACGGCAAGGCGACCGCCAACCGGAACCTGTGGATCTCCATCCCGAGCCTTCTGTGCGGGTTCGCCGTCTGGCTTTATTGGGGAATTGTCACCGTCCAGATGCTCAATCTCGGCTTTCCGTTCACCCAGCCGGAACTCTTCACGCTCGCCGCCATCGCCGGACTCTCGGGAGCGACGCTTCGCATTCCCAACTC
The DNA here is from genome assembly GCA_026708545.1 of Hyphomicrobiales bacterium. Taxonomy (GTDB): domain Bacteria; phylum Pseudomonadota; class Alphaproteobacteria; order JAPOUT01; family JAPOUT01; genus JAPOUT01. Next base: position 24,978 of record JAPOUT010000120.1, on the reverse strand, counting down.
TTTCTTCATCCGTCTCGCCGGCGGACGCAACACGACGTTTCTAACCGTCTCGCTTCTGATACTTCCGGCGCTGGGAACCGGAATTGCGCTGCAAAATCCCGAGACGCCGCTCTGGCATTTCCAACTGCTTGCCCTGCTCTCGGGATTCGGCGGAGGCAATTTCGCATCCTCCATGTCGAACATCAGTTTCTTCTTTCCCAAGCGCATCCAGGGATATGCGCTCGGAATGAACGCCGGACTGGGGAACTTCGGCGTGACAACCATGCAAATACTCGTGCCTCTCGCGATGACCGCCGCCATCTTCGGCGGCGAAGCCATGATTCTGCAAAACACCTCCGGCACCCTGATCGGTAAAATCGAAGCGGGTTCGCAGACATGGATTCACAACGCCGCGTATATCTGGCTGTGCTTTCTCATTCCCCTCGCCATCGCCGCCTGGCTGGGCATGAACAACATCATCGACGAACATGTCTCTCCCCACATCGGCTCGACCGCGGGCGCATTTTGGAAGATTCTGGTGATGCTGGCAATCGGGCTGGTGATTGCGGCGCTGGGGCTTTATCTCATGCTTCCCGAACAGGCCAACGGGCTGGGAATCGAACTCAGCAAGTGGATCGTGCTGCCGGTCGTCATCGCCGCGACCGTTTTCGCCTTGAAACTCCTTCCGCTCGGAGCCGACTACAAGGAAGGCATCAAGCGGCAGTACAAAATCTTCTCCAACAAGCACACTTGGGCGATGACCGTCATCTACACCATGACTTTCGGTTCGTTCATCGGATACTCCGCCGCCCTTGCGCTGTCGATTAAGGTCGTGTTCGGATTCCAGCATGTCATGGTGGACGGCGTGCTTACCCACGACACCGTCAATCCCAACGGTCCCTCGGCCCTCACCTTCGCATGGATGGGTCCTTTCATCGGTGCGCTCATCCGTCCCATCGGCGGACGCATCGCCGACAAAATAGGCGGCGCGAAAGTCACCCAGATTATTTCCGTCGTGATGGTTGCAAGCGCGCTCGGCGTCGCATATTTCATGAAAGCGGCCTACTCTTCGCCGAACCCGGAAGTTTATTTTTATCCGTTCCTCTTTCTCTTCCTCATTCTCTTCGCCGCAACCGGAATTGGAAACGGCTCAACCTTTCGCACCATCGCCGTAGTCTTCGACAAAGAACAGGCCGGTCCCGTGCTCGGATGGACCTCGGCCGTTGCGGCCTACGGCGCCTTCATCATTCCCCAGATTTTCGGCGAGCAAATCAAGGCGACAACCCCCGAAATCGCACTCTACGGATTCGCGGCGTTCTACGCCGTGTGCATTGCCATCAATTGGTGGTTCTATCTGCGCAAGGATGCATATGTCAAAAACCCGTAATCAAAACAAAAAGGTCTCCCCATGAGCCATTTCATCGACGCCCTCACGTTTTTCACCGAAAAGTCCCCGGAAAAATTCTCCGAAGGGCATGGAATCACGACGCGGGAAAACCGCGATTGGGAGCAGTCTTATCGGGGACGCTGGGCCCATGACAAGGTCGTGCGTTCAACGCACGGGGTTAATTGCACCGGCGCGTGCAGTTGGAAAATCTATGTGAAAAACGGGCTGGTCACCTGGGAGACGCAATATACCGACTATCCCCGCACCCGTCCCGACCTTCCCAACCACGAACCCCGGGGATGCTCCCGGGGCGCAAGCTACAGCTGGTATCTCTACTCCGCCGCACGGCTGAAATACCCCATGATTCGCTCAAAGCTCCTGCGGCTCTGGCGCGCCGCCAGGCAGGAGCATTCCGATCCCGTGGACGCATGGGAGAGCATCATGGCCGATCCCGTCAAGGCGAATGAATACAAGCGTGCCCGCGGTCTTGGCGGGATGGTTCGCGCCAACTGGGACGAGGTCAACGAGATTATCGCTTCCGCGAACATCTACACCGCCAAGGTTTTCGGCCCCGACCGCATCATCGGTTTCTCGCCCATCCCCGCGATGTCGATGGTCTCCTACGCCGCGGGAAGCCGGTATCTCTCGCTGATCGGCGGAACATGCATGAGCTTTTATGACTGGTATTGCGACCTGCCGCCGTCGTCGCCGCAAACATGGGGCGAGCAGACGGACGTTCCCGAAAGTGCGGACTGGTACAACTCCTCCTACATCATAGCATGGGGATCGAACGTGCCGCAGACGCGGACGCCCGATGCGCATTTCTTCACCGAGGCGCGCTATAACGGAACCAAGACCGTGGCCGTAACGCCGGATTACAGCGAAGTCGCGAAACTCTGCGACAATTGGCTCGCCGTTCGGCAGGGAACCGACTCCGCCCTTGCGATGGCGATGGGCCATGTGATTTTGCGCGAGTTCCATCTCGCCGACAAGAGCGATTACTTCCGCGAATATTGCCAGACCTACACCGACATGCCGTTTCTCGTGATGCTCGAAGAGCGCGGCGAATCCTACGCGGCGGGGCGAACGCTTCGGGCCAGTGACTTCGAAGGCGCGCTGGGAGAGGAAAAAAATTCCGACTGGAAGCCAGTCCTGTTCGATGCCAACGCCGGAAAAGTGGCCGTGCCGTTCGGAACGATAGGTTCGCGCTGGGACGAAAGTGCACGCTGGAATCTCGAATCCAAAAACGTCGCCGACGGCTCCGACATTTCCCCGCAGCTTTCCTTCATCAAGGATTCGGATGCGGTCGTATCGGTGGGTTTTCCCTACTTCGGCAACCTTGAAAACGACCAGCCCATTTTCGCGCACACCGATCATCCCGGCATCCTCGAGCGCAACGTTCCCGCCAAGCGCGTCCGGCTCAAAGACGGCAGGGAAGTTCTCGCCGCGAGCGTCTTCGATCTCACGGTTGCAAACTACGGCATCGACAGGGGGCTCGGCGGCGGCAATGTCGCGGCCTCCTTCGAGGACGACATTCCCTACACGCCCGCATGGCAGGAAAAAATCACCGGCATTCCCGCCGGGACGGTCACCCGCATCGCGCGGGAGTTTGCCGACAACGCCGACAAAACGAAAGGGCGCTCGATGGTCATTCTCGGCGCGGCCATCAACCATTGGTACCACATGGACATGATCTACCGCGGCATCATCAACATGCTCATGATGTGCGGCTGCGTGGGAAAGTCCGGGGGAGGGTGGTCGCACTATGTCGGACAGGAAAAGCTCCGTCCCCAGACCGGATGGCTTCCCCTGGCCTTCGCCCTCGACTGGAACCGCCCGCCGCGTCACATGAACTCCACAAGCTTCTTCTACAACCATTCCAACCAGTGGCGCTACGAGAAGTTGGAGATCGACGAGATTCTCTCTCCCTTGGCCGACGCGCAAAAGTGGCGTGACTATTCCCTCATCGATTGCAATGTCCGCTCCGAGCGGATGGGATGGCTTCCCTCGGCTCCCCAGCTCGAAGAAAATCCTCTTCAATTGACCAAGGCGGCGCAAGACGCCGGCAAGCCGAGCAAGGATTATATCGTCGAGAGGCTCAAGGAGGGCTCGTTGCGGTTTTCCTGCGAGGATCCGGACGACCCGCGCAATTTCCCTCGCAATCTGTTCGTGTGGCGTTCGAACCTGCTGGGCTCTTCGGGCAAAGGGCACGAATACATGCTCAAGCATCTGCTGGGAACGACGCACGGCATTCTCGGCAAGGAACTCGGAAATGCAAGCGAGAAAAAACCCAAGGAAGTCGTCTGGCACGACCAGGCTCCCGAAGGAAAACTCGATCTCGTAGTGACTTTGGACTTCCGGATGTCGACGACCTGCGTCTACTCCGACATCGTTCTGCCTTCGGCGACTTGGTACGAGAAGAATGACCTTAACACGTCCGACATGCATCCCTTCATCCATCCGCTCTCCAAGGCGGTTGATCCGGCATGGGAGTCGCGTAGCGACTGGGAGATTTACAAGGGGATTGCCAAGCGCTTCTCCGAATTGTGCGGCGGACATCTGGGAACGGAGACGGATTTGGTCGCGCTGCCCATCCTTCATGACACTCCCGCCGAACTTGCCCAGCCCCTCGATGTTCGCGAGTGGAAGAAAGGCGAGATCGATGCGATTCCGGGCAAAACCATGCCCGCGCTGGTCGAGGTGGCGCGCAACTATCCTGAAACCTACGCGAAGTTCACGGCACTGGGGCCCTTGATGGAGAAAATCGGCAACGGCGGCAAGGGAATCGCATGGAAAACGGAAACGGAAGTGCGCTTTTTGGGCGAGTTGAACCGCACCGTGCGCGAAGAGGGCGTCGCAAAGGGACTGCCGCGCATCGAAACCGACATTGATGCGAGCGAGGTCGTCTTGTCGCTCGCGCCCGAGACCAACGGGGAGGTTGCCCTTCGGGCGTGGGAGTCGCTCGGCAAAATCACCGGACGCGACCACCGGCATCTCGCGCGCGCGAAAGAGCACGAAAAAATCCGCTTCCGGGACCTTCAGTCGCAACCGCGCAAAATCATCTCCTCGCCGACATGGAGCGGCCTTGAGGACGAGCATGTCACCTACAACGCCGGCTATACAAACGTTCACGAGTTAATTCCGTGGCGGACCCTTACCGGCCGGCAGCAATTCTACCAGGACCATGAATGGATGCGCGACTTCGGAGAGTCCCTGTGCGTCTATAAGCCTCCGGTTAACACCAAGACCATCGAGCCGGTTATTAACGCCCATGGCAAGGGCCGGAAGCAGGTTGTTCTCAACTGGATAACGCCGCATCAAAAATGGGGCATCCACAGCACATATTCCGAAAACCTGCTCATGCTCACGCTCAACCGGGGCGGCCCGGTCGTCTGGATCAGCGAGATTGACGCGCGGAAAATCGACGTCGAGGACAATGACTGGATCGAGCTTTACAACACCAACGGGGCCATCTGCGCGCGCGCGGTCGTCTCCCAGCGTGTTCCCGAGGGCATGAGCATGATGTATCACGCGCAGGAAAAAATCATCAACACGCCCGGATCCGAAACCACCGGGCAGCGCGGCGGCATCCACAACTCCGTTACGCGCGCCGTGGTCAAGCCGACCCACATGATCGGCGGATACGCGCAACTCGCCTATGGTTTCAACTATTACGGAACGGTCGGATCGAACCGCGACGAGTTTGTCGTCGTGCGAAAAATGGAAAACATCGATTGGCTTGAAACACCCGAAGCCAATCTCAACCACGAGGAGGTGGCGTGATGAAAATACGCGCGCAAATAGGAAAGGTCTTAAACCTGGATAAATGCATTGGCTGCCATACTTGTTCGGTGACCTGCAAGAATGTCTGGACTTCGCGCCAGGGCGTCGAATATGCATGGTTCAACAATGTCGAAACGAAGCCGGGGGTCGGATATCCGAAGAAGTGGGAGGACCAGGAGATTTGGAACGGCGGATGGGAGCGCAAATCCAACGGCGAGATACGTCCCAAGATGGGCGGGAAATTCCGGCTGCTCGCGAAGATTTTCGCCAATCCCGACCTCCCCGAAATCGACGATTACTACGAACCGTTCACGATGGAATACGACCGCTTGCAAAAGGCTCCCGATTCAAAGGCGCAGCCGACCGCGCGTGCGCGCTCGGTGATAACCGGCAAGCGCATGGAAAAGCCCGAATGGGGGCCGAACTGGGAAGAGATTCTCGGCGGCGAGTTCGAGAAGCGTCGCGAGGATTATAATTTCAAGGACGTCGAAGCCGACATCTACGGGCAGTTCGAAAACACTTTCATGATGTATCTGCCGCGGCTGTGCGAGCACTGTCTCAATCCCAGCTGCGTGGCGGCGTGTCCTTCGGGAGCGATTTACAAACGCGAGGAGGACGGCATCGTTCTCATCGACCAGGACAAATGCCGCGGCTGGCGGATGTGCGTCTCGGGCTGCCCGTATAAAAAGATTTACTTCAACTGGCAGTCGGGAAAGTCGGAGAAGTGCACCTTTTGCTATCCGCGCATTGAGGCCGGCGATCCGACCGTGTGTTCGGAGACCTGCGTCGGGCGGATTCGCTATCTCGGCGTGATGCTCTATGACGCCGACGGCATCAAGCAGGCCGCAAGCGTTGAGGACCCCGAAGACCTCTATCAGGCGCAGTGCGACATCTTCCTCGACCCCTTCGACGAGAAGGTCATCGAGCAGGCCAAAAAAGACGGCGTTCCCGACAGCTGGATAGCCGCCGCGCAGGCGTCGCCGGTCTACAAAATGGCGATGGAGTGGAAGGTTGCCTTCCCGCTTCATCCCGAATATCGAACGCTGCCGATGGTTTGGTACATTCCGCCGCTTTCGCCCATCCAAAACGCCGCCGCCGAGGGCAAAATCGACAAGGACGGCGTCCTGCCCGACGTGCGGAAACTGCGCATCCCCGTGAAATATCTTGCCAATCTTCTCACCGCAGGCAGGGAGGCGCCGGTCATACATGCGCTTGAGCGCATGATGGCGATGCGCGAATACATGCGGGCCCGCAACGTCGAAGGCACCGATGCAAGCGACGTTCTTGACAGGGTCGGCCTGGACGAGGCGATGGTCGAGGACATGTATCGCACCATGGCGATTGCCAACTATGAGGACCGTTTCGTCATTCCCACCAACCACCGCGAATATGCCGGTGACACTCCCTTCGATAATGAAATCGCCTTTGACGCGCGTTCGGCGTGCGGATTCAGTTTCGGCAACGGATGTTCCGGCGGCTCGAGCAAGGTCGGCTTGTTCGGAGCGAAGACGCACCCGAACACGATGAGCGGCCGCACGCCGCATGCGGATTAAGGAGGGCGTGCCATGCAGACTTTCAAGGCATTGGGATTGTTGCTGACGTATCCGGAAGGGAGTCTCTACCGCGCATCCGGCGAGATTGTCGATCTTCTGCGCGCGGAGGCGCTGCTTCCCGGGGAATCCATTGACGCGATTGATTCGTTTCTTTCGAAGCAGAAGGGCAGGGACCTTCTCGAGGCGCAGGAGGAATATGTCGGCACTTTTGACAGGGGCCGCGCACATTGCCTCCATCTTTTTGAGCACATCCACGGAGAGTCGCGCGACAGGGGCAGTGCGATGGTGGATTTGAGCGAAACCTATGCCTCCAAAGGCCTGTATATCAACAACAACGAGCTGCCGGATTATCTTCCCTTGTTCATGGAATATCTCTCCCGCTGCCCCTTCGCCGAGGCAAGCGCGCTGCTGGGCGAGGCGATAGACGTGATAGCGATGGTGGGCGCCAAATTGCGCAAGGCGGACTCGCCCTATGCGGTCGTGTTTGCGGCGCTGGAGAAGCTCTCGGCCGTAAAGCCGGACGGCAAGCGCGTCAAGGAGGCGCTTGCCGCGTCTCCCGGGGATCCCGAGACGTTCGCGCAACTGGACGAGCAGTGGCGCGAAGCCGAGGCGTTCGGAGGGGATCCGGCGGCGGAGGCGTGCAACAGTTGCGACAGCCTCGTCCATAGCAAGCGCGAGTTCGAAAAATGGCTGGAGGTGTCGCAATGAGCGTTGATTTTGTCCATCAGTTTTTCTTTGTCTACTACCCCTACATCTGCCTGACGGTTTTTGTCGTGGGAAGCATTCTTCGTTACGACCGCGACCAATATACCTGGAAGGCGGATTCGAGCCAGTTGCTGCGGAAGAAGGGAATGCGCCTCGGGAACAATCTGTTCCACATCGGCATCATCCTGCTGTTTTTCGGGCATCTGGTCGGATTGCTCACTCCCGAAGCCGTCTATCATCCGTTTATGAGCGCGAGCGTGAAACAATTGCTGGCGATGGTTGCGGGCGGCATCTTCGGGATTGTTTGTTTTGTCGGCATGACCATGCTGATTTGGCGCCGCCTGTTTGACGCGCGCATTCGTGCAACCAGCAAGCCCTCGGACATCTTCGTTCTGTTACTGCTGTATGTGCAATTGATACTGGGACTGGCGACGATTCCCTTTTCGGCGCAGCACATGGACGGCTCCTCGATGGTTGCATTGGCGAGTTGGGCGCAATACATCGTGACATTCCGCGGGGACGCGGCGGCGTTTGTGGTCGGTGAAGCGTTCGTATTCAAACTGCATTTGGTTTTGGGCGTGACGATATTCCTGGTCTTTCCCTTTACGCGGATGGTTCACGTGTTCAGCGGGATTAGCGCGCCGTTGAAATATCTCACGCGCTCCGGTTACCAAATCGTTCGAAAGCGCGGCTAAGGCATTGCACCGTGCCCATCATCGTTAATGACGTCGAAATTACCGACGACGAGGTTCACGCGGAGATGCAGTACCACCGTGCGGATTCCCTCCAGGCCGCCCGCCATGAAGCAGCCCGCGCGCTTGTAATTCGACAACTGTTGCTGCAGGCCGCGCGCGAGGCGGATTTGCTGGGGGATGCCGACATCGCCGATGCCAAAAAGGTCGAGGAGAAGATAGACGTTTTGCTCGCGCGCGAGGTTTGCGTTCCCGAAGCGGACGAGTCCAGTTGCCGTTACTATTACGAGAGCAATCTCGAGCGTTTCGTTGACAGGAAAACCCGTGCGCAGCTGCCTTTCGAGAAGGTTGAGGAGCACATTCGAAAATATCTGTACACGCGCTCGCTTAAGACGGGAATAAGCCAGTACATTCGATTGCTTGCCGGGCGCGCGCGCATTGTCGGATTCGACATGGAAGGCAGCGACAGCCCCTTGGTGCAATAACACGGCAGCAAAATGACGGGAGACGCGCAAATGAAAAAAGCGGCAATCGTAACAGGTGCGGGCAAGGGCATGGGAGCGGCGGTCGCGCGCGAGCTTCACGCGCGGGGATATGGTTTGGCGCTGATGTCGCCGAGCGAGCGTTGCGAGGCGCTTGCCGCCGAACTGGGAGGGGTTGCCCGTCGCGGGTATGTCGAGAGCGCCGAAGACACGAAAGCCCTCTTCGACCTTGCAATGAAAACCTACGGCCGGGTGGATGCGCTTTTGATTCACGTCGGCGGTCCGCCGAAAGGAGACCTGCTGGAGATCCCCGAGACGGACTGGGACAAGGCCCACGAGATGGTTCTCAAGCCCGTGATACGCCTGTGCAAGTTGGTCACGCCGGTTATGGAAAAACAGGGCGGCGGCTCAATCGTTGCCATCACGACTTTCTCCGCCTTTGAGCCGAGTCTGACTTTTCCGACTTCAAGCGTCTATCGCGTCGGCGTTTCAAGTTTTTCAAAACTTTACTCGGACCGCTACGGTGCGGCGAACATTCGAATGAATTGCCTGTTGCCGGGATTTACGGACAGCCTTGATCTGCCGCAGAAGTTCGCGGACATGTCCGCGCTCGGACGGCTGGCCAGGGCGGAGGAGCAGGCAAAGGCCGCGGTGTTTTTATTGAGCGAGGATTCCGGCTATATCACCGGGCAAAGCCTTCGCGTCGACGGCGGCGTCACGCGCCATATGTGAGACGCGCTACGCGCGCAGATGCTTTCGCCAGCGCGCGATTGCGGCGGCAACGTTCCCGGGGGAGGTTCCGCCGGGAGAGGTGCGCGAGGCGACCGAGTCTTCCACGCTCAGGATTTTCAACGCACTCTCGTCTATGCGCGCATCGACTTTTTGAAACTCCTGCAGCGACAACTCTTCCAAACCCGTGCCGCGCGCTTCGGCGATGCCCACCAATTCGCCGACGATTCTATGCGCTTCTCGGAAGGGAAGGGCGTGTTCGCGCACGAGCCAGTCGGCGAGGTCGGTGGCGGTCGAAAAACCCGCTGCAGAAGCGGCGCGCATCGCCTCCGGGTCGGGAGTCATGTCCCCGACCATCCCGCGCATCGCCGCAATCCCCAATCCCAGCGACTCCAGTGCATCGAACAGGGGCTCCTTGTCTTCCTGCATGTCCTTGGAATATGACAGCGGCAGCGCTTTCATCACCATCAGGAGGGACACGAAATCACCGGCAATCCTTCCTGCCTTGGCGCGGACGAGTTCCGCGGCGTCGGGATTGCGCTTTTGCGGCATGATCGACGATCCCGTGCTGTATGCATCCGAGAGCCGGACGAATCCGACCAGCGCCGAACTCCACAGCACGATTTCCTCCGCCAGGCGGGAGAGATGCATTGCGGAGATGCTTGCGGCCGCGAGAGACTCGAGGGCGAAGTCCCTGTCCGAGACGGCATCGATGGAATTGCCGCAGGGTTTCCGAAAGCCGAGGTCGGCGGCGGTTTGTTCCGGGTCGATGGGAAAGGAGGTTCCCGCGAGCGCGCATGCACCCAGCGGCGACTCGTTGAGATTCTCCCGCGCATTGGCAAAGCGTATGCGATCGCGCTCGAACATCTCGACGTAAGCGAGCAGATGGTGTCCGAAGGTGACCGGTTGCGCCGGCTGCAGATGCGTGAAGCCGGGCATGATGGTTGCGGCGTGTTGTTCTCCCGCGTCCACGAGTGCGTTTTGCAATTCCTTGAGTTGCATTTCGATCGTCTCGATGCCGCGCCGAATGTAGAGTCGAAAATCGGTTGCGACCTGGTCGTTTCTTGAGCGTGCGGTATGGAGTCGTCCGGCGGCATCGCCGATGAGTTCGTGCAGCCGGTGCTCGATGTTCATGTGGACGTCTTCCAGCTTCGAATCAAAGGTGAAATCGCCCTTGTCGATTTCTTCACGGATTTGTGTAAGCCCCTTGATGATGCTCTCGCCGTCCTGGCGGGAGATGATATTGCGTGCAACGAGCATCCGGCAGTGCGCCTGAGAGGCTTCAATATCCTCGGCGTAGAGGCGCTTGTCAAAGTGCGTCGCATCGTTGATGCGCTCCATGGCATCATGCATCTCGACATGGAAGCGTGCTTGTCGTATCTTTGCGCTCATGATGAAGGCCTCTTCCCGGATAATACTTGTGCTCGCGGCGTTGTTTGTGTTGTGCGCCTCTGCGTGGAGCATACTACATCTAGGCGCGTCTGGGCAGGGTGCGCCGGGGGCGAATAATATAGGCATGAAGCGCTTTGTGACGGCTGATTCGGCGAAATCGTTCGGGAAGGCGAGTTTCGAGGATGTGGACGGCGGCGCCCTCTCCTTTGACGGTTTCGGCGGGCAGGTGGTTTTGGTGAACCTCTGGGCGCGCTGGTGCGCGCCGTGTAAGGAGGAAATGCCGACGCTGGCAAACTTGCAGTCGCTTCAGGGCGGGGAGGATTTCCAGGTGGTCACGGTTGCCGTCGAGGATGTGGAGGTGCACAAATTGGTTGAGGCGCTTGCGGAATTGGGCGCGTCGAACCTGCCGGCGTATCGGGATTTGGACGCCTCCCTCGCATACGAGTTCGGCATCATCGGAATGCCGACCTCGGTGTTGCTGGACAGGGGCGGTTTGGAGATTGGAAGGATTTCCGGTCCGGCGAAATGGGATTCGGATGCGGCGCTTCGCCTGATAGAAGATGCCCGCACGGGCGTATTGGGGGGCAGTTCATGATTGCATTGCTGGAACTCGTCAATAACCTCATTCAGGTTTACATCTGGGTCATCATCGCAAGCGCGGTTTTTAGCTGGTTGGTTGCGTTCAACCTGGTGAATACGGGCAATCGCTTTATCGCGTCGCTCGGGTATTTGCTCCACCGGCTGACGGATCCGCCGCTTCGGTTGATTCGCTCTTTTCTGCCGAATATAGGCGCGATCGATATTTCTCCTGTGATTTTGATTCTCGCGCTGATATTCTTGCGTGAACTTCTCTGGCGTCTTTGGCTGACGTTTATTTATTAAAACATGTATTAAAAAAAAAGGCGGGTTCGAATGGGTAGAGTGGATGGAATTGCGGCACGGTCGTGGCACGGTTCGCGAATGCGTCGATGTGCCGGTGTCATGCCGGACGAGAACGGTCCGGGTGCGGGAAGGTCCGCCGAAGCGGTGGAACGGGACGGAGAGGATTCATGAGTCCGACATTGCAACTCGCCGATCGTTTGATTGAGATTTACATTTGTCTCGTGGTTGTAAATGCGATTTTTAGATGGATAATCGCGTTCGACCTGGTGGATACGGACAGCAAATTTTTCCTGGCGCTGTGGTATCTGGTCAGCCGGCTGACGGAGCCGATACTCAAGCCGCTTCGCAAACTTGCGCCGAACATGGGCGTGATAGACATTTCCCATGTGATAATGATTCTCTCGCTGCTATTGGCGCGCGAATTGCTCTATTGGTTTCAGCCGGCACTCGGTTATCAATAAAACCCCCACTGTTTTCAAAGGAGGACGAATTCGATGAGCGAAGCAAGGAGAATTGACGGCAAGGCGGTCGCAGCACGATTGCGCGAGCGTATCGGCGCGTTGGTGTCGCAACTGCGCGAGAAGCATGGCACGCAACCGGGTTTGGCGGTTGTTCTGGTCGGGGAGGATCCCGCCAGCCAGGTTTATGTGCGCAACAAGGTTCGACAGACCGAAGAGGTCGGCATGCGCTCGCTGGAATTCCGCTTGCCGGCGGACACTTCCGAAGAGGTTTTGCTCGAAAAGGTATGCGAACTCAACGCTGATGACGAAGTGGACGGCATTTTGGTTCAATTTCCGGTTCCCGAACATATCCGGCAATCGCGCGTGATTGAGACGATATCGCCGGACAAGGATGTCGACGGTTTGCATCCGCTGAATATGGGGCGGCTTGCCGGCGGCATGGACGGGATGGTTCCTTGCACGCCGATGGGTTGCCGGATACTCGCACGCGAGGCGGCGGGCGGGGAGATGCAGGGTTTGCATGCGGTGATCGTGGGACGCTCAAATCTCGTGGGCAAGCCCGTTGCGCAATTGTTGCTGGCGGACAACTGCACGGTTACGGTCGCGCATTCGCGCACGCGCGATTTGCCGCAAGTGTGCCGCGGGGCGGATATTTTGGTCGCGGCGGTCGGGCGTGCGGAGATGGTTCGGGGCGACTGGGTAAAGACCGGCGCGATTGTGATAGACGTGGGAATCAACCGGGTGGACGGAGAGGGCGGCAAATCCCGTTTGGTCGGCGATGTCGCTTTCGGGGAGTGTTCGCATGCGGGGGCGATAACGCCGGTTCCCGGCGGCGTCGGGCCGATGACGATTGCGTGTCTGCTGGGAAACACCCTGACCGCCGCATGCCGTCGCCGCGGCCTGCCGGAAACGGACTGGTTTTAGCTCACAGGCTTTCGTCGGGAGTTAAGCCTCCTTCCAAGACGATTCCCTCGATTTCAAGGCGGCCGGATGGAACCAGCAGCCTCCATTCGTGCGCAACGGCGACCTCGCGCAACAGGACGTTCTTACCGAAAGTTTTTTCTCCCGATAATTTCGCGCCGGCGTGAAGTTTAAGCAGTGCTGCGAGAACCTCGGCGCTGCTTGCTGTTTGTTCTCCGATCCAAACTTGCAATTTCCGCCTGCCGTGCAATTCCTTTTCTCCGGGAATCGAGAACCACCGTTCGATGTTTTCCCCGACCAGACGAACCGCGTTTTCAACGCTTCCGCAGAATATGCCTGCGACGCGTAGCATTCGATCAAAATCCCCGCCCCGGTTGGCGCGCAAGTCAATGATGACGGTTTCGTGCGCGCCTTGTAGGGCCTCGCGCAATTCCCAAACCGCTTTTCTGCCGAAGCGTCCAAGTCGAATCACCCGCCGGCCGTTTTCACCGGAAACCTCAACGGAGGGGCGCGTTTCGACGCCCCGTATCGAGTCGGTCGAGGGATGGGTGATTCGCTCCAATCGCGCATGGGGTCCCAAGGAGGATGCCAGCGCTTCGCCCGCGCACACCACGTCACCGTCGCACATAGAGGCCAGTGCTTTTACGGACGGCAACGGCCGTGCCGAGACATCCGCAACGGCATCATAAAGCCGCCCGATGCCGCCCGCGTCCTGCGCGCGCGTCTCGTCAGCAAGGATGGCGAGCGCCATCCCCGCGATGATGAGCGGTTTCCTCAGTGGCAATAATTATCCGCGCCGAGCAGGAAGGCGCCCCACGGACCCGCGCCGACATCCTCAATGCGCTTGCTCATCTCGCGCCGCTCGACATCAATAACCGCGACGGCATTGGTGCCACTGAGCGCAACGTAGAGTTTTTCTCCGTCGGGCGTGAGCACGCCGGTCTCGGGTGATGCGCCGGGCAGGGCGATGGTATCGACGGTCTCAAGGCTTTCAAGGTCGATGATGACGATTTCCTCGCCGCCCCGTGCAATGACAAAAGCGGTATCGCGGCTTGCGTTCACGCCGGTCATGTCCTCGGCACCCTCCACGCGCGCGACTTCCTCGAAAGGTGCGCCCGCCTCGAAGATGGAGACGGTTCTGTCACCGTTGTTCGGCACGATCATGTAAGCGCCGTCGGCGGAAGGGTAAGCGCGCCACGGCAGGTCGCCGGTGGGACGCGAGGCGATTTGCTCGCCCGTGCGCAGGTCAAAGACACCAAGCGCGTCGCCGTCACCGAACGCCGCAAAGCCCAAAGAGCCGTCCGGGCTTGCGGTGACGTCAATGATGCCTTGGTGTTCGTCGCTTGCGCCGAGAGATGCGGTTGCACGCCCGGAGCCGACGGGAAGCCGCTCGGTCAGCTCCGCGCTCTCAACGTCAATGACGGATAGAAAGTTGGCGCCGAGGTTGCCGACATAGAGGCTTTTGCCGTCCGGGCTGAAGGTCATGTTGTGCGGTTCGTGCAATCCGGCGATGCGATGGAGTTCGACCTCCTCGCGCAGGGACACGAGCGAGATGGTTCCCCCTTCGATGTTGCCGACGGCGAGAATTTCACCTTCGGGATGGAGTTGCATGTGTTCGGGCGTGTTGCCGAGCGTAAGCGTTGCACTTGTTTGCATGCTTTCGAGGTCGATAATGGAAAGAGTGTTATCGGCACTGTTGGTAACGGCTAGTTTGCCCAATGTGGGAGCAAGAGTGACTTGGTGCGGTGTTGCGCCGACGGGAATGCGTGCGATAAGCGTGTCGGACCGCGTGTCGATGACGGCAATATCGTTGGACTCGCGGTTGGGGACGAAGAGGTGATTTGCCCATTTGTTCTGGACATGATGGTGGGCATCGGCTTGCGTGGACGGGAATACGAGTGCGAGCGCGATGGCGATGATGCTTGTTGCGAGAGGGAAAATTTTTGTCATGGTTCCGGCCTCCTGATCGGCTTTGGTTGCGCGGGGGGATTGCCATAGGCGCCTCCCGTCTTGGAAGGGAGTAGCACCAAACCGCCGGTTTCGCAAGACGATTTTTTATAGAGTTTTGCAGGCTTCTTGAAACGTTTGGGGGGAGGCGGGGCCATGGCCTTTCTCGGCATGCCTGTTGCTCTGGAGCCCTGGTTTTTTGCATTTTCTCCCGTGCGCTGCGGCGGTCACGCCAGCCGGAGCCGGTCTCGTAAGGCGAGGGGATTCGCAATAGCAGCCGTCCGGCAGGGTGTCGGCATTGTGTTCGATGATTTCCCTTATGTCGTTCGGTCTCGAATCTCCGCGCGCAAACGAAGGGGAGGGGTGTTTCGGCGGGCGGTTCGTTGGCGCATATCGAAACATGTATCTGGCACCTTGTCGCGAATTCCGCATAACGTCATGCGGTTGAGGCAATTAGTGTGCGTGCATAAGTCATTGATTCATTCGTGATTTCAAAACTTTTTCTTCAATGTCGGGAACCGTGCGAACTTGTTAAGCAAGCGAAATCATGCTATAAAATCGAAAAATTCCGCTCTCATTTGCCCTTAACCTCAATCCTAGCTGGTAAACAGCATGACAACCGACACGCGCGATATCGATCTTGTTGATGAACTTCGGAGAAATAATGAATCAGAATGGCTTGAATTTAAGGTCGGGGTTTCAGACTCTGAGGCAATAGGTAAGTTGTGCTCGGCTCTTTCGAATGGTGCGGCTTTGGTTGGTCGGGACAGCGGATATGTCATTTGGGGCGTTGATGATAAATCCCGCCAGATAGTGGGCACCCCTTTTAATCATGAAACCGTAAAACACGGCAATCAGGATTTGCCTATCTATTTAGCAAGGATGTTGGATCCCTGCCCCTCGTTTGAATTCAAGGAAATAACGCACCCGCAAGGCAGGGTGGTTCTCTTGGAAGTGTCGGCGGCGGTTGGCGTGCCGACGGCTTTTCGCAACACAAATTATGTTCGTATAGGCAACTCTGTTTCAAATTTACGGCAACATCGGCAGGTGCACGAAAAACTGATTTCCCGGCTCGGGAAATTCAATTGGGAAGAAGCCGCGGCCAAGGAACATTTGGAGCAGGACCTAGTGCTTGATTTGCTTGATTGGGAAAAATACTTTGAACGCATGAAAAAACCCAAGCCGACAAACTCGGAGGAAATTTGCGAAAGACTGGAGGCGGAAGGAATTATCCGAAAAAACGACGCAGGCAAATGGGACATTACCAATCTTGGCGCAATTCTGTTTGCCAGAAATTTATCGAATTTTGGTGTATCCATGGCACGCAAGGGGATACGCTTGGCGGTTTATAGAGGTGATGGCAAGACCAGTGACGTGAAGGATAAAAGAGATGGAGAAAGGGGATATGTCCTGGATTTCGATAATATCCTGGACCGGATTTATGATCACGTGCATGTGAGAGAAGAGGTCGGTAACTCGTACAGGGAGGACATACCCGATTTTCCCAAGCGGTCCACCCGCGAATTGCTGGTGAATGCCCTCGTCCATCAGGATTTTCATATCACCGGTGCGGGTCCGCAAATTTATGTGTTTCGCAACAGGCTGCAAATCGACAATCCCGGGGAATCGCTTATCGCACCCGACCGGATGATAGATTCATCTCCGCGCTCTCGTAATCAGAAACTGGCTGATTTGATGCGTCGAATGGATTTTTGTGAAGAGCGGGGAAGCGGAGTGGATATAGTAATAAAAGAATCCTATAAATCTCCGCCACCGGAATTCAGGGTCGGCAACGACTCAACACAGGTCATTCTCCATGGTCCCAGGGATTTCAGGCAGATGTCAAAGCCGGAGCGTGTGCGCGCCTGCTACCAGCATGCGGTTATCACGTATTTGGAGGATGGAAGGATGACGAACGCTACGTTGAGAGACCGGCTTGGGTTGTCGGGTAACGGCAGTAGCAGCGCCTTCGCCTCCGGAGTTATCGGGGATGCCCTCAATGAGGAATGGATCAAATCCCTAGACCCGGAGCATCCTCGTTCCGGTTATGTACCTATTTGGGCTTAAACATTTAAAAAGTTTTAAAAATCCCGTGAATCCCAAGGGCAAAATATCGGAAAATATATCGTAACCTATTGATATAAAAAGATAATTTTTTCAAAAACGGCGACATCAAAGATTTAAAAAGTTTTTCCTCTTTTTTGAAGGTTTTAGAAATTTTGTCAAGAATGCTGAAAAGAGGAAACTGTCCCCAACCGCTTCCTGAGCACTTTGGAAGACTTTCCGCTCAATGTTCGATTGTAATTCTTGATGGCCTTATCGGGAGCGAGCAAACCAGATTCGGCAGACAGAATGACAGGGGCATCCTGTTGCCTTGACCGGCCTGCTTGCTTTTCGAAACCAGTCCGAGATATAGAGTTTCTCCGCCGGTATTTTGGAAGCTTTCTTTCTATTCACGCAAGCTGCGAGAAATACACATTTCATTTTGAAATCCTTCCGTTGCGGGGATGCACAAACATTTCCGTTCTTGTAATTGCGGCGCTGTCGGGTTAGAATGGCCGTGCAAGAGGGGGCGTGTTCACTCTCTCGGTAAAGGAGGAACCGTTATGTCTCCTATCATTGAACAAGGCATATCTTTTTGGGTCGGGCTTACGCTTGTCGTTGTCTCGTTGGCGTCTCTGTTGCAGCCGCGCAACGTTGTCCAACTGTTGCGCGATATCAGCGAGAAGGCGACTTCCGTGACATTGCTGATTGGTTGGCTCAGCCTGTCATTCGGTGCATTCATCCTGGGATTTCACTGGCGCTGGGACGGCTTGGCGATGGTGCTCACGATTGTCGGATTGCTCTCGACCGCCAAAGGCGTTTTGTCGATATTGGCACCGAGGGCGTTCGGCGCGATGATTGCGGCTATGGCTTCGCAAGAGGAACAATCCTTGTGCGCACAACTGCGCATCAGCGGGTTTGTCACCTTTCTCCTTGGCGCGTTGATACTGACGGGTTGGTATCAGCGCCTATAGAAAGGCGATTCGCACGCGGCGGTTTTGCGCGCCCTTCTTTTCAATTTTTCTAATTTCGACTTTGCCGATTTCTGCGGTCTGCTTGACGTGCGTTCCGCCGCACGGTTGCAGGTCGCAGTTTTCGATCTCGATGAGCCTTACACGCCCGCCGGTGGTCGGCGGTTTGACCGACATGGTTTTAACAAGTGACGGATTGTCCGCGAGTTCCTGCGCGCTGATCCAGCGTGACGTGACTTTGCTGTCTTTCTGGATGAGCTGGTTGAGTTTTTCGGTTATCTCTTGTTTGTCGAGGATGGCTTCGGGAATGTCAAAATCGATACGTCCGCTTTCGGTTCCGACTTGTCCGCCGGTCACGGGCCATGGCAGAATAGCGGAGAGAAGATGCATGCAACTGTGCATTCGCATGTGCTTGTAGCGTCGCTCCCAGTCGATGTGAAGAGAGACTTTCGCGCCGGATGCAAGGGGCACGCTTCCGGGAGCAAGCAGATGCACAATCTCGCCGCTTGCCTGGGGGAGGTTTTTACGCGTATCGATGACATCAACGCGGTTGTTGCTTTCCAGGTCAATGAGGTGTCCGGTATCGCCGGGCTGGCCTCCGCCGAGGGGATAGAAGACGGTGCGATCGAGCAGAACGCCGCATGCGCCATCATCCAAATCGATGACGTCTTTGACGCATGCTTGCGCTTCCTTGAGGTAGGCGTTTTCTCGAAATAATTCTTCGGTTTTTTCGGTCATGATGTTTTCTCCATCCATTTCGGATACGGTAGGTTTTTGGACTTGAGGAAGTCGGGGTTGAAGAGTTTGCTTTGGTATCTTGTGCCATAATCGCACAAAACGGTTACGATGACATGCCCGGGACCCATCTCCTTTGCAAGTCTCACGGCGCCCGCAATGTTGATGCCGCTTGAGCCGCCCATGCACAGCCCTTCTTCTTGGACGAGGTTAAAGACGATGGGAAGCGCTTCTTCGTCCCTGATTTGAAAGGCGATATCAACGTCGGCGCCTTCCAGGTTGGCGGTGATGCGTCCCTGCCCGATGCCTTCGGTGATGGAGTCGCCTTCGGATTTTAACTCGCCGAAAGAGTAGTAGTTGTAGAGAGCCGCGCCCATCGGGTCGGCAAGGGCGATTTTGATGCCGGAGTTGCGTTCCTTCAACTCCATGGAGATGCCGGCAAGCGTTCCGCCGGTCCCCACCGCACACGCGAAGCCGTCGATTTTACCGTTTGTGTCGTTCCAGATTTCCGGCGCAGTCGTCTCAATGTGGGCCTGGCGGTTGGCGACGTTATCGAACTGGTTTGCCCAAATTGCACCCGCGGCTTGCGACTTCGCCAACTCTTCGGCGAGTCTGCCGGAATATTTGACATAATTGTTTGAGTCTTTATACGGCACGGCGGGCACTTGGACGAGTTCGGCGCCCAGTGTTCGAAGGGCGTCTTTTTTCTCTTCGGATTGCGTCTCGGGGATGACAATGGTCGTGCGAAAGCCCAGGGCGTTCGCTATCATGGCGAGTCCGATGCCGGTGTTTCCCGCGGTCCCCTCAACGATGGTTCCGCCTTCGCGCAGGCTTCCCCGCCTCATGGCATCGCGTATGATATAGAGGGCGGCGCGGTCCTTGACCGATTGCCCCGGATTGAGAAACTCGGCCTTCCCGAGGATGGTGCAGCCGGTCTCCTCGGATGCGCGTTTGAGCTTAATGAGTGGCGTGTTGCCGATGAGGTTGATAATATCGGGATAGTCGGGCATGGGTGTTGCGACTCGAATCGTCTGTGTGAGTGATGGTCCCCCTTGTGGAAAGGAAACTATAGCCAAACTTTGTGAAATTCTCAAAATTCCGATATGGCCGGATATGGAGGATGCGGAACAATGCTGGACAAATTCAAGGAAATGTTTAAGGTAATCCGAACCAACGCCGTTGCCGAAACAAGTGCGTGACAATGCCTGCGAAGACACATTCCTGCCGGGAATCAATACGTGAACTTGCCGCTCAATATGTTGAAAGCGGGCGGCCTCTGTCATGGTTTGACCTGGCATACGAGCTTTATGGTGAAAACAAGATCGGCATCCCGTGGGTCGAGCGGGTCGTGAACCCAATTTTTCTAAAATGGTTTAAGAAACACAAGCCGGCGCCTTGCAAAGCGCTTGTTGTCGGTTGCGGTCTTGGCGATGACGCCGCGTATCTCGCAAAACAAGGTTTTCAGGTCACGGCCTTTGATATTTCAGAGCGGGCCGTTCAGGAGTGCAAAAAGCGTTTTCCCTGCCTCCCTGTTGATTGGCGAACCCTTAATCTTTTTGAATCCCCTGAAGAATTTTACGGACAATTCGATTTTGTATTGGAGATTTACACACTCCAGGTCCTGCCCGGTTCCATGCGCAGAGATGCGTTTTCACATATGTGCCGGTTCGTTTCTCCGAAGGGAAAGATTTTACTGATCAGCTGTGCGCGCAATGCGGAAGATAATCCCGGAAGAATGCCGTGGCCGTTGACGATAGACGAACTCGATCCTCCCTTAAGTTCCATTAAGTTGGCCGGAAAGATTCAAGATTTTTACGATGATGAATTTCCGCCTGTTCGTCGTTTTTTAGCCCTTTACGAAAACATGTCCGTCTCCGCCGACGTCTCCGCATAACAGGGTTCCGAGGACGAAGGTTATGCCGCAAATGTCAGATCGAGCACGCGTTCCAAGAATTGGAAGGAATTTTCCAATTCCGGTGCAGTTGTTCCCGCCGGGTTGCCTGCCGGCAAGAGTCTTTTTGGAGGCGAAAGAATGAATATTCCACCAAATAAAAAAATAGACCCCATTCGTCGGCGCGCGGGCGCTTTTAATCCGGAAAATGCGTCAATTGACGCCACTAGGAAAGCCGACGGGTCGGAGAATGACAACGACCGCGTTGAAACCGGCCCAACCGATTTGGCGTTTCGCGAGGCGGAAGAACTCGGCTTAACCGTTCCAATTCTTCCCCGCATGAGAGAATACCGCCTCGCACGGATTGTTGCGCAGCTTCAGAAGCGGGATTTGGCGGGTGTTTTGCTGTTTGATCCCCTGAATATCCGTTATGCCAGCGATACAAGCAACATGCAGGTGTGGATTATCCATAACCATGCGCGGGCCTGTTTTGTATCGGCGTCCGGATACATGGTCTTGTGGGATTTTCACAACTGCGACCATCTTTCGGCTCATTTGCCGTTGGTGAAGGAAGTTCGCAGCGGTGCTTCTTTTTTCTATTTTGAAACCGGCGATCGAACTCCCGAACATGCCCGCCGTTTCGCCAACGACCTTGCCGCACTGGTCAAGGAGCATGCGGGTGAAAACAAGCGTCTCGCAGTCGATAAGATTGAAATTGCCGGTTTGCGTGAATTGGACAATCTGGGTTTTGAGATTTTTGACGGCCAGGAGGTTATGGAGCTGGCCCGGGCCGTCAAGGGGGAAGACGAGTTGAACGCTATGCGTTTTTCCATCGCCTCCACCGAAAT
The DNA here is from genome assembly GCA_026708545.1 of Hyphomicrobiales bacterium. Taxonomy (GTDB): domain Bacteria; phylum Pseudomonadota; class Alphaproteobacteria; order JAPOUT01; family JAPOUT01; genus JAPOUT01. The sequence goes on along the minus strand of JAPOUT010000120.1, from coordinate 3,577 downwards.
TTCCATGGAGATGATGCGGGAGGCCACGGTGCCGGGCGTGACGGAAAACGACATCTGGTCGGTCTTACATGCAGAAAATATTCGCCGCGGCGGAGAATGGATTGAATGCCGTCTCCTCTCTTCCGGGCCGCGCACGAACCCGTGGTTTCAGGAATGCGGCCCGCGTGTCGTCCGGAACGGCGAATTGCTGGCCTTTGATACGGATTTGATAGGACCTTACGGTTTCTGTGCGGATTTGTCGCGCACATGGATGATCGGTGATGCAAAGCCGACAGACGAGCAAAAGAAACTCTATCGGGCGGCTTATGAGCATATCCAGTATAACGCGGGCATTCTGAAACCGGGAATGAGTCTTCGCGAAGTAACACAAGCCGGCCTTGTTTTGCCCGAAGAGTATAGAGCCCGACGATACAGTGTCATGATGCATGGTGTCGGGCTGTGTGATGAATATCCTTCGATTCGTTATCCCGAAGATATGGAAGAGCATGGCTACGGAGGCGTTCTGGAACCCGGCATGTGCCTGTGTGTTGAGGCATATGTCGGCGAAGTCGACGGTAAAGAAGGCGTCAAACTGGAAGATCAGGTTGTTATCACCGAAAACGGCTGCGAAAACCTGACCCGCTATCCGTTTGAAGCAAATCTTTTGGATTGATGCAGGGTGAACGCCCGGGAGGGGCGTAATGACGTTGCGGCGTCAAATCAAGAGCCGTTTTGGTTTGGAAGAAATTCTCTGATACGTTTGCTGCCGCTGATTTTCCGGAGGCCGCCGGGAACCAACTCTCCGGCGCTCCACCGGCCTTCTTTCACAAAGGCCTTCCCAAAATCATCGAAGCACTTGCGGCTGCCCCGCCGGCATTTTGACGAATAACACTGTCGGTTCGCCATCATCAAGGAACGACGGGGGAATGCTGGCGGTCGTATCGTAGAGTTTTTGGTAAACCTCCAACATCCCCCGCCGTCCAAACCCTACGAAACGCAGCGAAGAATTAACAAAAGATCGTTAAAGAATCTTGTCTGATAAAAGTGATTGCTTGCCGCTGAAAACATCTCCTTCCGTCGATCCACACATTGTCCCCGGCGGGCGCCGGGTTGTTAGCAGACCAACTACGAAGGTTGTCCCATTTATTCCCGTTTCCAGTCTTGTATTCATGGGCAACCCGACAAGGTTGCCCTCCGTAGAACCGGTCTGCTAAACCGGGTTCCATTATACCATAACCGTCAACCCGAAATCAATATTGCCCATGGATATTGCCCGATAACAACAGTCCGTCCCGCTCGCATGCGATTGTGGCTGTGTTTTATTCCTGGGATGGTAGCAAGGACAAATACACAAAAACATGCTAGGTTAGTCCGCACCGGAGTTGTCATCCGCATGGACGGGTGGTATTTTCGGGTTTGGCGGACAGGGGGATGAGAATATCCTGGGTCGTCGGAGTTAAGAGTGCTTCCAGGAGGTCGTTAGAAATGAGTGTTACCCCCCACCTCTCCCTTGTCCGAGGCGGACGGATTAGGAAGACTTCAAAAGGCCTGATCTCCTTTGCACCGTTTCTAACTAGCGCATCAGCGTTTACGCTTGGCGCATTGCTGGCAACGAGTTCATCGGTTGAAGCCGGAAGTTGTAGAGAAACCGGGAGAACGGGAGTTTGGACTTGTTCTAGTGCGGCAAATTCATCGAATGATAATACCCAATCCATTACGGGTCGGGAAAATCAAGATATAGATGTTACCGGAAACGCTACCTTTGGTTTGAATTCTTCCGGTAATACAGGATTCGGCATCATGGTCACGTCCGTAGCGACTACCGGCACAATTGATGTCAACTTGTCGAATAACAACGACATCACCTCCTATTACGATGCCATCAACATCGACCAAGACGGCACGGGTGCGGTTACTGTCACAACAGACGGAGCTCTCGAGTCCACTGATTATAGCGGCATAGAAATCAACCAAAGCGGAAATGGTAATGTTACCGTTACGGCAGACGGAACTGTAACAGGAGGCGCTCATGCCGGCATCGATATCGTCACGGCTGCAGGAACAACGGGCGAGGTAAATGTCACCACAAACGCGGCCGTCTCGAGCGGCGCGGAGGGCATCAAACTCGATATTGACGGAAACAACGCGGTTACCATTATGGCGACCGGAACGGTTACTTCCAGTGCCAGTGAAGAGGCCATTGAGATTGAACATTCCGGCACGGGAAATGTGGATGTAACCACCTCCGATACTGTGACCGCGACCAATAACGATAAAGATGCCATCCTTGTTAACCACTCGGGCACCGGCAATATTACCCTCACCGTTAATGCCAATGTCGTTGGTAGCTCAAGTGAGAATGCCATCAACCTGTCAGCGGCATCAGGTAATACCTCTATCATTTCGAAAACAGGTGCAAGTTTTACAGGTGGTATCAACACCTCGTCCTCTGGAACAACCACTATTGATTTGGACGGCACCGTCAGAGCTTTTGACAACGAAGGCATTAATGCCGTTCGAACAGGTGGCGGCAAAATTACCATCACAACAGGCAGTTTAATTAGATCCGAAAGAAGAGCGGCTATTAGTGTCAACGCTAGAACGGGATCAGGAGCCGTAGAAATCACTGCAAATGGAGACATATGGGCACGAAGGCAAGGTGTTTACATCTACAATTACGGCTCGGGCGCAACTATCGTACGTACGTATGGTAAAATTGATGCCGGAGGTACGGCATACGGCAACGGTATCGATATTACAACGTTTCGCGGGCAAGCAAGTGCAATTACCGTCCATGCAAGCGAGATTGATGCCGGTATTCACGGCATCAAAATAGCGCATCAAGGCATTGGCGCCATTGAAGTCACAGCAGGGCATATCGAAGCCGATGAAGGAGTCGGCATCCAAGTCAGCGCAAACTCATCCAGGGCAGGGGCAATAGAAGTCATCGCAGAGAATGACATTGATGCCAATAACGAAGGTATCCGTATCAGTCAATCCGGCACCGGTGCTGTTACCGTTACAGCCAACGGAAACATTGACTCCGACGAGGATGATGGCATCAATGTCTTTACAAGGAGTTCATCAACAGGAGATGTCACCGTCACGGCAACGGGTAATGTTACGGGTATTGCAGGGCTATTTGTTAACAACGAGGGTAGCGGGAATGTCACCCTCACCGTAAGCGGCATAGTCACGGGCGAAATTGGAACTGCCATCGAAATTAGGGGAAGAGGAACACAGACAGTCATTATGAGGGATGGCGCCAGTCTCAACGGAAGAATCAATGCCGGCAATGTTACGGGAAACGTCATGCTTGAATTTGCGGGAGAATTCACCGATTTTGATTTCGGTAACCACAATGAAGACGAGGAAAATAATATCTTTGGCATTGACGGTATTACCATCAGTGAAAGCGGTGCCCTTGAATTCGAAACATCCAGCCCGACTGTGGTGGTTCCGCTCACTCTCTCCGGGCGACTTGCTCTGACCGGCGCAACCTCCATCGCAAACTTCGATGCAATCACCGCAAGCGGTAACACAGGCAGCATCGAGATTGACGTGGACTTTTCCGGCGGAAGCGTAACCCTAAGCACCG
>JAPOUT010000073.1 GCA_026708545.1 Hyphomicrobiales bacterium | reverse complement strand
GGACCTTGGTGATCGCCGCCGTCAGCGTCGTCTTGCCGTGGTCGACGTGACCGATTGTTCCCACATTACAGTGCGGCTTGTTCCGCTCAAACTTTTCTTTAGCCATCTGTTCCGTCTCCGTTTTGCTGGTTTGTTATGCGAGTTTTGCGAGAATCTCTTCGGACACCGCCCGAGGCACGGGTCCGTAGTGATCGAAGTGCATGGTGTATTGCGCGCGGCCCTGCGTCATCGAGCGCAACGTGTTCACATAGCCGAACATGTTGGCAAGCGGCGCGGACGCGTGGATGATCGAAACGATGCCGCGCGCCTCCGTGCCGCTGACCTGTCCGCGCCTCGAGTTCAAATCGCCGATGACGTCGCCCATGTATTCCTCCGGCGTGACCACCTCGACCGACATGATCGGCTCGAGGAGTTTCGGCTCCGCCTGCCTGGCAAGGTCGCGGAAGGCCGCGCGCGCGGCGATTTCAAAAGCGAGCGGCGAGGAGTCGACCTCGTGGTAGGAGCCTCCCGTGAGGGTGACCTGCAGGTCGGTCATGGGAAAACCCGCAAGCACGCCGGCCGCCATGACGGACTCGATGCCCTTCTCGACGCCGGGAATGTATTCCTTGGGAACGCTTCCGCCGACGACCTTGTCGATGAACTCGAAGCCGGCGCCGGGCTCGGAGGGATCGATGTTCAGGAACAATTCGGCGAATTGCCCGCTGCCGCCGGTCTGCTTCTTGTGGCGGTATTTGATGCTGGATTTTTGCGTGATGGTCTCCCGGTAGGCGACCTGGGGCGCGCCCACGTTGGCATCGACCTTGAACTCGCGGCGCATCCTGTCGACGAGAATGTCGAGATGGAGCTCGCCCATTCCCTTGATGATGGTCTGCCCGGACTCGACGTCCGAGGACACCCGGAAGGACGGGTCCTCCTGCGCGAGCCGTCCGAGCGCGAGACTCATTTTTTCCTGGTCGTTTTTGGTTTTCGGCTCGACGGCGACCTCGATGACCGGATCGGGGAACTCCATGCGCTCGAGCACGACGGGATTGTTGGGATCGCACAGCGTGTCGCCGGTGGTGGTGTTTTTGAGTCCGGCAATGGCGACGATGTCGCCGGCATAGGCCTCCTTGATGTCCTCGCGCGAGTTCGCGTGCATCTGCAACATGCGCCCGATGCGCTCGCGGTTGTCCTTGACCGAATTCATCAGGGTCGATCCCGCCGACAGCATTCCCGAATAGATCCGGCAAAAAGTCAGCGAGCCGACAAAGGGGTCGTACATGATCTTGAAGGCGAGCAGGGACGTGGGCTCGTCGTCGGCCGCGCGGCGCTCGAGGGGCGTCTCGCCGTCAACGGCGACGCCCTTGACCGGGGGCACTTCGTTCGGCGCGGGCAGGTAATCGATGACCGCGTCAAGCAGGGGCTGAACGCCCTTGTTCTTAAAGGCCGAGCCGCACAGCACCGGCACGAACAAATGCCGCAGCGTCGCGCCGCGGATGGCGGCGCGCAGCGCGTCGGGCCCGGGAGCCTTGCCTTCGAGGTAGGCCTCCATCAGCGCATCGTCGGTTTCAACAACGCTCTCGACGAGGCGCTCGTGGTATGTCTGCGCCTGTTCCTTGAGGTCGTCGCGAATCTCCTTGTAGTCGAACTTGGCGCCGAGGTCTTCGTTCTGCCAGATGATCTCGCGCATTTCGACCAGGTCGACCACGCCCTCGAAATCGCTTTCGGCCCCGACCGGCAATTGCACGACGAGGGGCTGGCGCAAAACCTGCTGCTTGCCCGGCTCCTTGGAGGTGAGACGCTCCTGCATCATATCGACGGCGCGGAAGAAGTCCGCGCCGATGCGGTCCATTTTGTTGACGAAGCAGATGCGCGGGACGGCGTATTTGTCGGCCTGGCGCCAGACGGTTTCGGACTGCGGCTCCACTCCGGCAACCGCATCGAAGACGGCGACGGCGCCGTCCAGCACGCGCAGGGAGCGCTCGACCTCGATGGTGAAGTCGACGTGTCCGGGCGTGTCGATGATGTTGATGCGCTTGTCGCGCCAGAAGCATGTGGTCGCCGCCGAAGTGATGGTGATGCCGCGCTCCTGCTCCTGTTCCATCCAGTCCATGACGGCGGCGCCGTCGTGCACTTCGCCGATTTTGTGGGAAATGCCGGTGTAGTAAAGAACGCGCTCGGTGGTGGTGGTCTTGCCGGCGTCAATGTGCGCCATGATGCCGATGTTTCGATAGTCCTGCAGAGATGCCTTGCGCGCCATGGTGAACCTTCCCTTACCAGCGATAGTGGGAGAAGGCGCGGTTGGCCTCCGCCATTCGATGGATTTCTTCGCGCTTCTTCACCGCGGCGCCGCGGTTGTTGGTCGCATCAATGAACTCGGCGGCGAGGGATTCGACCATCGCCTTCTCGCCGCGCTTGCGCGCCGCCGCGATCAGCCATCGAATGGCAAGCGCCTGCCGACGGTCGGGACGCACTTCCATCGGCACCTGGTAGGTCGCGCCGCCGACGCGGCGCGCGCGCACCTCGATAGCGGGCATGACGTTCTCAAGGGCTTCGTGAAAGACGGCGACCGGGTCGTTTCCGACCTTGGACTCGACGCGTTCGAGCGCGCCGTACAGGATGCGCTCGGCGATCGACTTCTTGCCGTCGAGCATGAGCGAGTTCATGAATTTGCTGATGACCTCGTCGCCGTATTTGGGATCGGGAATGAGGGAGCGTTTTTCTGCGCGGCGACGACGTGACATGGTGCTTCTTCTCCCGTGTTACTTCGGCCGCTTCGCGCCGTATTTCGAACGCCGCTGCTTGCGGTCCTTGACGCCCTGGGTATCGAGCGTGCCGCGTATGATGTGGTAGCGCACGCCGGGAAGGTCCTTGACCCGTCCGCCGCGTATCAGCACGACCGAGTGCTCCTGCAGATTGTGCCCTTCGCCGGGGATGTAACTGGTGACTTCGTAGCCGTTGGTGAGCCGCACGCGCGCAACCTTGCGCAAAGCCGAGTTCGGCTTTTTCGGCGTGGTGGTGTAGACCCGCGTGCAGACGCCGCGCTTTTGCGGACATCCTTCGAGAGCCGGCACACCGGAACGCTTGACGACCTTCTCGCGCGGCTTGCGCACAAGCTGGTTGATTGTTGGCATTGTGACCAATCCTTATAGAACTAGATGACACCGCCGTTTCCGCACGAGCGGAGACAGCAGAAGACCCGCGAAGCCCGCGAGTCGGGGTATCGCGCGAGTATGGTAAGGTTACGAACCACCCCCGTCAAGGGGGAATCCGCATTTTTGGCGATATTTTCGACTTTTAAGCCTTTAATGCCGCCAATTTTCCCCCTGTCAGCCCGCCGCGAGCTTCGAAGCCGCGACATTCTCAACCGATTCGCCCGGCGGAGTTCCTTCGGGCAGCTGCTTTTTGAGTTTCTGGACGACATGCCCGGTTCCCACGGGAATCAGCCGGCCGACGATGACGTTCTCCTTCAGCCCGCTGAGATGGTCGGTCTTTCCGCTCACCGCCGCCGCCGTAAGCACCCTCGTGGTCTCCTGGAAGGACGCCGCCGAGACGAAAGAACGCGTCTGCAGGGAGGCCTTGGTGATGCCGAGCAGCACGGGCCTGCCCGAGGCGGGTTGCTTGCCCTCGGCTTCCATGTTCCGGTTCATCTCCTCGAACTCGATGCGGTCGATATGCTCGCCGGCGAGGAAGCCGGTGTCGCCGCTCTTCTCGATTTCAACCTTTTGGAGCATCTGGCGAATGATGACCTCGATGTGCTTGTCGTTGATCGTAACCCCCTGGAGGCGGTAGACGTCCTGGATTTCGCGAATCAGATACTCGGCGAGTTTCTCGACTCCCGAGATGGCGAGGATGTCGTGCGGGGCGGGGTGTCCGTCGAGCAGATACTCGCCCTTTTCGATAAAGTCGCCCTCGCGCACAAGCAGGTGGCGTCCGCGCGGAACGAAATACTCCACCGGGGCGCCCTCGCCGTCCTCGGGATGGAGGAGAAGGTGGCGCTTGTTCTTGCGGTCGCGTCCGAAGGCGACCGTTCCGGAGATTTCCGCGAGAACGGCGTGGTCTTTCGGACGGCGCGCTTCGAACAATTCGGTCACGCGCGGAAGTCCGCCGGTGATGTCGCGGGTGCGCGCTTCGCGCGGCGTGCGCGCGAGCACGTCGCCGGCCGCGACCGTGTCGCCGTCGACAACCGAGAGCACCGCTCCGACCGGCATGGTGTAGCGCGTGCCGCCGACCACCAGCGCGGGGTTGCGCCAGTCGGGAACCGCCTGCTTGCCGTCGCGCATGGTCAGGGAGAATCCCTCTTCGAGATCCTCGAAGAGGATGCGTCCGTCGGCGCGCGCCTGGATGGTGCGCGCGGCGCTGGCTTCGCCTTTGGGAACCTCGGCGAGCACGTCGCCTTTCTTGACCTCGGCGCCGTTCCTGACCAGCAGCAGCGTTCCCACCGGAAGCAGGTAGCGGAGGTCGCCCTGCCTGGTTTTGGTCTTTTTCTTCGGCTTGTCTTCGGAGTCGACGGCGTTTTCGTCGCCGGCGAGTTTCTCGACATGGGGACGAAGCACCAGCGTCGGCTGGAAGTTCGATTTGAAGTTGCGCCAATCGATGACGACGCGCTGCGTAATCGCGGTCGTCTCGTTGATGTCCTCCTTGAGCGAGATCTTATCGACCAAGCCCTCGAAGGAAACTTCTCCCTCGACCTCGGTGAGGATGGGCGCGGTGTAGGGGTCCCACTCGGCAAGCCGGTCGCCCCATTCGACCTCGGTGCCGTCATCGACCAGAAGCCTCGCGCCGTATTCGACGCGGAAGGACACGAACTCGTCGTTCTCGTCCTTCGGATTGACGATTCGAATCCGGAGGTTGCGTCCCATGACGGTGTAGTGCTCGTCGCCCGCTTTTTTGATGACTTTTTTGTTTTCGATGGCGACTTTTCCCGCGGCCGTGGCCTCGATGAGGGACTGGTCGACCAGGCGCGCCGAGCCTCCCACGTGGAAGGTGCGCATGGTGAGCTGGGTTCCCGGCTCGCCGATGGACTGCGCCGCGATCACGCCGACCGCCTCGCCCAGGTTGACGGGGGTTCCGCGCGCAAGGTCGGAGCCGTAGCATTTGGCGCACACGCCCAGCGTCGTTTTGCAGGTGAGGACCGAGCGCACTTTCGTTTGCTGCAGCCCCGACGCCTCAACGCCTTCGACCTCTTCCTCGCCGATGATTTCGCCGGCCTTTGCAAGCACCGCGCCGCTCGAGGGATGGAGAATGTCCTCGACGGGAACGCGTCCGAAGATGCGCTTCGACAAGGGCACGATCACCTCTCCGGAATCAATGACGGGGGTGAGCGTGATGCCCGAATCGGATTTGCAGTCTTCTTCCGTGATGATGCAGTCCTGCGTGACATCGACGAGCCGGCGCGTCAAATATCCCGAGTTCGCCGTCTTGAGGGCGGTGTCGGCAAGGCCCTTGCGCGCTCCGTGGGTGGAGTTGAAGTATTCCAGCACCGAGAGTCCCTCGCGGAAGTTGGAGATAATCGGCGTTTCGATGATTTCGCCCGAAGGCTTTGCCATCAGTCCGCGCATTCCGGCGAGCTGCTTCATCTGCGCGGGCGATCCCCGCGCGCCCGAGTGCGCCATCATGTAAATTGAATTGTGCAAGCCGCCTTCGGAGGGACTTTCGGCCGCGGAGATTCTGTCCATCATCACGGTCGCGACTTTTTCCGTGCACTTCGACCACGCCTCGACGACCTTGTTGTGTTTTTCGTCCTGGGTGATGAGCCCGTCGTTGTAATCCTTCTCGTAGGCGTTGGCCTGCTCGCGCGCATCGCGCACGAGTTGCTCTTTTTCCTCCGGGATGATCATGTCGTCCTTGCCGAACGAGATTCCCGAATAGCCCGCGTGCCTGAATCCCAGCGACATGATCTGGTCGCAGAACACCACCGTCGACTTCTGTCCGCAGTGGCGGTAGACCACGTCGATCATGTTTGAAATGTCACGCTTGGTAAGCAGGCGGTTGACCATCTCGAAGGGAACGTTGGGATGGCGCGGCAGCAGGTCCGCGATCAGCACGCGTCCGGGAGTGGTCTCGACGATGCGCGAGACTTCGTTGCCCTCCTTGTCGCGGGATTTCCAGCGCGTCTTGATGCGCGCATGCAGGGAGACGGCGCCGGCATCGAGGGCGTGCTCGATTTCGGCGATATCGATGAATTGCATGCCTTCGCCCGGGGCGCCTTCGCGCTCGAGGGAAAGATAGTACAGCCCCAGCACGATGTCCTGGCTGGGAACGATTACCGGCGCGCCGTTGGCGGGATGGAGGATGTTGTTGGTCGACATCATCAACACGCGCGCTTCGAGTTGCGCCTCGAGCGACAGCGGCACGTGCACGGCCATCTGGTCTCCGTCGAAGTCGGCGTTGAAGGCGGCGCACACCAGCGGGTGGAGCTGGATGGCCTTGCCCTCGATGAGCACGGGCTCGAAGGCCTGCACGCCGAGACGGTGCAGCGTTGGCGCGCGGTTGACGAGCACGGGGTGCTCGCGAATGACTTCATCGAGAACGTCCCAGACTTCGGGGTGTTCGCGCTCGACCAGTTTCTTCGCCTGCTTGATGGTCGTCGAGAGTCCCCTGGCATCGAGCCGGGCGTAGATGAACGGCTTGAAGAGTTCGAGCGCCATTTTTTTCGGCAGTCCGACCTGGTGGAGTTTTAATTCGGGGCCGACCACGATGACGGAGCGTCCGGAATAATCGACGCGCTTGCCGAGAAGGTTCTGGCGGAAGCGTCCCTGCTTGCCCTTCAGCATGTCGGTGAGCGACTTGAGCGGGCGCTTGGAGGTGCCGACGATGGCGCGTCCGCGCCGGCCGTTATCGAAGAGGGCGTCGACGGATTCCTGGAGCATGCGCTTTTCGTTGCGCACGATGATGTCGGGCGCGCGCAGTTCGATAAGGCGCGCGAGACGGTTGTTGCGGTTGATGACGCGGCGGTAGAGGTCGTTCAAATCCGACGTCGCGAAACGCCCCCCGTCCAGCGGCACGAGCGGACGCAGGTCCGGCGGCAGGACGGGAACGACCGTCAGTATCATCCATTCGGGACGGTTGCCGGACTGAATCAGGTCCTCGACGAGTTTCAGGCGCTTGATGATCTTCTTTTGCTTGGGCTCGGTGTAGCCCGCTTCGAGCTCCTCGCGCAGTTTGAGCCGCAGCGCCTCGAGATCGAGGTCGACGAGCAAATCGCGGATGGCTTCTGCTCCGATGCCCGCCTTGAAACTGCCTTCGCCGTATCTTTCCTGCGCATCAAGATATTCTTCTTCGGTGAGGGGGTGGTATTGCTTGAGGTCGGTGAGCCCGGGCTCGACGACGACAAAGCGCTCGAAATACAAAATCTGCTCAAGGGTCTTGAGTTGCATGTCGAGCAGCAGGCCGATCCGGCTCGGCAATGATTTGAGAAACCAGATGTGCGCGACCGGGGCGGCGAGCTCGATGTGGCCCATGCGCTCGCGACGCACCTTGGAAAGGGTGACTTCGGTGCCGCACTTTTCGCAGATGACGCCTTTGAACTTCATGCGCTTGTATTTTCCGCACAGGCACTCGTAGTCCTTCGTGGGACCGAAGATGCGCGCGCAGAAAAGCCCGTCGCGTTCGGGCTTGAATGTCCTGTAGTTGATGGTCTCCGGCTTTTTAATCTCGCCGAACGACCACGCACGGATGCGCTCCGGCGACGCGATCATAATACGCAACGTGTCGAAACTGCGCGGCGCCGCGACGTGCGGTCCGAAATGGTTCATGACTTCCTGATTCATGTGCGCTCTCCCGTGATGGCTTCTTGTTTTGGTTGTGGTTGCGGTTTTGACGCCTGCGGCGGCTGGGGCAGCCGTTCTACGGTCGTCTCCTCGACATCAAGTCCCAGCGCGCGCATCTCCTTGACGAGCACGTTGAAGCTTTCCGGAACGCCGGCCTCGAAGGCGCTCTGCCCCCGCACGATGGATTCGTAGACCTGCGTGCGTCCGGCGACGTCGTCGGATTTTACCGTGAGCATTTCCTGGAGCGTGTAGGCGGCGCCGTAGGCTTCGAGCGCCCAGACTTCCATCTCGCCGAAACGCTGCCCGCCGAACTGCGCCTTGCCGCCGAGCGGCTGCTGCGTGACCAGCGAGTAGGGACCGATCGAGCGCGCGTGGATCTTGTCGTCGATCAGATGGTGGAGTTTCAGCATGTAGATGTAGCCGACGGTCACCTGCCTTGCGAACGGCAGGCCGGTGCGTCCGTCATAGAGGGTCTCCTGTCCCGAGGGGTTGCGGCCGGCCTCCTCGAGCATCGCGGTGATGTCGGATTCGTGCGCGCCGTCGAAAACCGGCGTCGCAATCGGCACGCCCGAAGTGAGGCTCCGGCCGAGCGCGACGAGATTTTCCTCCTCGGAGACGGCCTTCTTCACCTCGTTCCCGTAGACATGCTCGATGAGGGAACGGATTTCCCTTGCGGCCTTGTCGGTTTTCTTGCCCTGGGAATGCGCTTCGCGGTAGCGCTCGAGGGCTTCGTCTATTTTGCGCCCGATGCCCGCGCACGCCCAGCCGAGATGCGTCTCGAGAATCTGCCCGACGTTCATGCGCGAGGGCACGCCGAGGGGATTGAGCAGCACATCGACGACGCTTCCGTCTTCGAGGTAGGGCATGTCTTCGCGCGGAACGATGCGCGAGATGACGCCCTTGTTGCCGTGGCGTCCCGCCATTTTGTCGCCGGGCTGCAGCTTGCGCTTGACGGCAACGAAGACTTTCACCATCTTCATCACGCCGGGAGGCAGTTCGTCGCTGCGGCGGAGTTTTTTCAACTTGTCTTCGAATTCCTCGGAGAGCTTCTTTTTCGAGCGTTCGTATTGATCGCGCAGGGCTTCGACGTCGGCCATGACCTTGTCGTTCTTGAGTCCGATCTTCCACCAATGCGCATTTTCGAGGGAATCGAGCAATTGCCGCGTGATGGTCTGCCCCGCGGACACGCCCTTGGGGCCGGACGCGGCAACGCGCGAGAGCAGCGTGTCGGCGAGCCGCTTGTAGACGTTGCGCTCAAGGATTTTGCGTTCGTCGTCGAAATCTTTCTCGATGCGCGAGATTTCCTCGTTCTCGATGGAGAGGAAGCGGTTGTCCTGCTTCACGCCGTAGCGGTTGAAGATGCGCACTTCGACCACCGTGCCCGACGCGCCGGGCGGCAGGCGCAGCGAGGTGTCGCGCACGTCGGCGGCCTTGTCTCCGAAGATGGCGCGCAGGAGTTTTTCCTCCGGCGTCATGGGCGATTCGGTCTTGGGCGTGATCTTGCCCACCAGTATGTCTCCGGGATGGACTTCGGCGCCGATGTAGACGATGCCCTCTTCGTCGAGGTTGCGCAGCGCCTCTTCGCCGACGTTGGGAATGTCGCGGGTGATTTCCTCTTCGCCGAGCTTGGTGTCGCGCGCCATGATTTCATATTCCTCAATATGAATGGAGGTGAAGACGTCGTCGCGCACGACCGACTCCGAAAGCAGGATGGAGTCTTCGAAGTTGTATCCGTTCCACGGCATGAAGGCGACGAGGATGTTGCGCCCGAGGGCGAGTTCGCCCCGGTGGGTGGAGGGGCCGTCCGCGATGATTTCATCGCGCTCGACCACGTCGCCGATTTGCACGAGGGGCTTCTGGTTGATGCACGAGCTCTGGTTGGAGCGCTGGAACTTGCGCAGGTTGTAGATATCGACGCCGATATCGGAAGGATCGGTCTCCTCGGAGACGCGCACGACGATGCGGGTGGCGTCGACCTGGTCGACCACGCCGGCGCGCCTGCACGCAATCGCGGCGCCCGAATCGCGTGCGACGACGGATTCGATTCCGGTGCCCACGAGCGGCGCTTCGGCGCGCAGGAGCGGAACGGCCTGGCGTTGCATGTTCGATCCCATAAGCGCGCGGTTGGCGTCGTCGTTCTCGAGGAAGGGAATGAGCGCCGCCGCCACCGAGACGATCTGCTTGGGCGAAACATCGATGAAGTCGACGCGGGCGGGCGGGACGAGCTCGAAATTTCCGGCGATGCGGCAGTTGATCGGGTCGTTCTCGAAAACGCCGCCGCGCGCGAGGGGCTCGTTGGCCTGCGCGATGCGGTATTTGCTCTCCTCGATAGTGGAGAGGTAGACGACTTCGTCGGTGACCTTGCCGTTCTTGACGCGGCGGTAGGGGCTTTCGATGAAGCCGTATTTGTTGATGCGCGCGTAGCTGGCGAGCGAGGAGATGAGTCCGATGTTGGGTCCTTCCGGCGTCTCGACCGGGCAGATGCGCCCGTAATGGCTCGGATGCACGTCGCGCACTTCGAAGCCGGCGCGCTCGCGGGTGAGTCCGCCGGGGCCGAGCGCCGAGAGTCTGCGCTTGTGGGTGACCTCGGCGAGCGGGTTGGTCTGGTCCATGAACTGGGAGAGCTGCGACGATCCGAAGAATTCGCGCAGGACCGAGGTGACCGGCTTGGCGTTGATGAGATCCTGGGGCACGACCTTGTCGATTTCAACGGCGTTCATGCGCTCGCGCACGGAGCGTTCGAGCCGGATGAGTCCGAGACGGAACTGGTTCTCGATGAGTTCGCCCACCGAACGGACGCGCCGGTTGCCGAGGTTGTCGATGTCGTCGCTCTCGCCCTTGCCGTCGCGCAGTTCAACAAGGGTTTGAATCACGCGTATGATGTCTTCCTTGCGCAATGTGCCGACGTCGTCATCGCATTTAACGTCAAGGCGCGCGTTCAACTTCACCCGTCCCACGTCGGACAAGTCGTAGCGCGACCCGTCGAAGAAGAGCTGCTCAAACAGTCTTTTGGCGGTGTCAATGGTGGGGGGCTCGCCCGGGCGCATGACCCGGTAGATTTCGATGAGCGCCTCGTTCCGGTTTTCGCACTTGTCGGTCACAAGGGTGTTGCGCAGGAAGGGGCCGACGGTGACATGGTTGACATCAAGCGCCTCGAAGGAGCCCACACGGATGAGGTCCTCCAGAAGTTTCTGGTCGATGAGCTGTCCGGGCGTTCCGATGACCTCCTCGCCCTGCTTCACGGTGCTTGCGAGAAAGCGTCCGATGATTTCCTCGTCGGACACGAGCAGTTCCGTGATGCCTTTGCTTTCCATTTCGTCGAGAAGGTGCGGGCTCGCCCTGCGTCCGGTCTCCGCTATGACCTCGCCGTTGTCGGCGTTGACGAGATCGTAGCCGAGGGTCGTGCCGCGCAAAAAGTCGGGACGCACGGGGATGCGCCAAGCCTTCTTTTTATCGTCGCGGGTGTGGGGAATCGGTTCGTAAAACAGGCGCAGGATTTCTTCGGCGTTCATATCGAGCGCGTAGAGAAGGGTGGTCGCGTGAAGCTTGCGCCGGCGGTCGATGCGCACGTGGAGAATGTCCCTGACATCGAACTCGAAGTCGAGCCACGAACCCCGGTAGGGAATGATGCGCGCGCTGTGCAGGATTTTTCCGGAAGGATGGGACTTGCCCCTGTCGTTGTCGAAGAAGACTCCGGGCGAGCGGTGCATTTGCGAGACGATGACGCGTTCGGCGCCGTTGATGATGAAGGTTCCGTTTTCGGTCATCAGCGGGATGTCGCCCATGTAGACGTCCTGCTCCTTGGAATCGCGCAGGGAGCGCTTGCCGGTGGTTTCGTCCTTGTCGAAGACGTCGAGGCGCAGCGTCACCTTGAGCGGGGCGGTGTAGGTCATGTCGCGGTGGCGGCATTCCTCGACGTCGTACTTAGGCGCCTCGATTTCGTAGTCGACGAATTCCAGCCGCGCGCTCCCGGGCATGTCCTCGACGGGGAAGACGGAGCGGAAGACTTTTTCGAGTCTCTCGCCCCTGCGCTGCTCGCCTTCTCCGAGGGCGATGGAGAGGAAGCTTTCGTAGGAGGATTTCTGCATCTCGATGAGATCGGGAATTTCGGCGACTTGGGGAATGCGACCGAAGGATTTGCGCAGGGATTCGCGCCCGTTCAGATGCGAAGGCAAAACCGGTGAAGAAGATGGGTTCGAAGGCATGGTCTGGAAGTTCCGTAGGTTATGAAAGGATTCTACGCGCCCGCAACACTACGACCGTACGGTCGCAAGCGTTCCGGACGCATGCGAAGGCGTCGCGCAAAACCGGATGCGGCGTCATTGCGTTGCAATATCGCCGGATCTCTATTTGATTTCCGCTGTCGCGCCGGCTTCCTTGAGTTGCGCTACGGCCGCTTCGGCATCCTCCTTGGAATAGTCGCTGCCGAGCTCCTTGGGCGCGCCTTCGACGAACTCCTTGGCTTCTTTCAGCCCGAGATTCTTGAGCGCGCGAACGGCCTTGATGACGCCGATTTTGTTGTCGCCGAAACCCGTAAGCGTAACGGTGAAGGCGTCCTGCTCGGCGGCGGCATCGGCCGCGGGAGCGGCGCCTCCGGCCGCCATGGCGACGGGAGCGGCGGCGGCGGAAACACCCCACTTCTCCTCAAGGAGCTTGGAGAGTTCGGATGCCTCGAGGACGGTGAGGCTCGATAGGTCGTCGACAATTTTTTGTAGATCGGTCATGGTGGTTTCCTTCCGTTATGGGTTTGGGTTTAAGATTCCTGTTGCGCCCGCATAGCGAAGATGCAGGCGATTTGCGTCCCCGGCTGCGCGAGAACGGTTGCGATGCGTGATGCCGGAGCGTTCAACTGCCCGACGAGCTTGGCGCGCAATTCGTCGAGGGAGGGGAGCTTGGCAAGGTGTTTGATTTCATTGGCATTCAGCAGGCGTTCCTGCATCAGGCCGCCGATGACTTCGAGGGCTTCGTGATCTTCGGCGAACTTCATCGCCACGCGCGGCGCGACGACAGGGTCGTTCGAGCAGGCGATCGCGGTGGGGCCCGCGAACATGGCCTTGTTGCCGTCGTCCGCCCGGTCAAGCGAATCAAGGGCGCGCCAGACGAGCCGGTTTTTGACGACCTTGAAGTCCGCGCCTTCGGCGTGCATCCGGTCGCGCAAATCGGTCATTTGCGAGGCGTTGAGTCCGGCATAACGCGCCACTACGACGATGCCCGCCTCGCGGATCATGCCGGAAACGGCATCGACGAATTCGGTTTTTTGCAAACGGTTCATGCCGCAACTCCCTGCTTGCCCGCCTTGGGCGCCGCTTCGATGCTTTTGGGGTCAACGCGCACGCTCGGCCCCATGGTCGAGGACAAGGAGATGCGCTGGATGAAACTTCCCTTCGCACCGGCGGGTTTGGCGCGGCGGACGTCATCAAGGAGGGCGAGGATGTTTTCCGTCAGCTGCTGCTGCGTGAACTTCGCCTTGCCCACGCCCGCGTGCAGGATTCCGGCGCGCTCGACGCGGAATTCCACCGCGCCGCTCTTGGCGGACTTGACCGCGCCGGCGACATCGGGACTCACGGTTCCGGTTTTGGGGTTTGGCATCAATCCGCGCGGGCCGAGCACCTTTCCGAGCCGTCCCACCAAGGCCATCATGTCGGGCGACGCGATGCAGCGGTCGAAATCGATTTGGCCCTTCTGCACCTGCTCGAACAAATCTTCCGCGCCGACGATGTCCGCGCCCGCGGCCTTCGCGGCTTCGGCTTTTTCCCCCTTGGCAAAGACGGCGATGCGGAGGTTGCGTCCGGTTCCGTGGGGAAGGTTGCAAACGCCGCGAACCATCTGGTCGGCGTGACGCGGGTCGACTCCGAGGTTGACGGCGATATCGACGCTTTCCTCGAACTTGGCGCTCGCGCGCGCGCGCACGAACTCCACCGCCTCGGCGAGGGGGTAGGCTTCCTCCGCGCGCAGGCCTTCCCTGGCGGAACGGTAGCGCCTGGAGCCGCGCACGGGGGTTTTGCCCTTGGTAATGCTTTCGCCTGCCGTTGCCATCGCCGCTTTACTCCCTAACCTCGATGCCGATGGCGCGCGCCGTTCCCTTGATGATTCGCGCGGCGGCATCAACGTCCCTGGCGTTGAGGTCCTTCTTCTTCACCTCGGCAATCTCCTGCGCCTGCTTGAGCGTGATGGAGCCGGCGGACTCGCGTCCCGGCGTTGAACTTCCCTTCTGCAGCTTCGCCGCCTTCTTGATCAGGTAGGAAGCGGGCGGCGTCTTGGTGGTGAAGTCAAAACTCTTGTCGGCGTAGACGTTGATGAGGGTGGGAATCGGCATGCCCTTCTCGAGGCTCTCGGTCTCGGCATTGAAGGCCTTGCAGAATTCCATGATGTTGATGCCCCGCTGTCCGAGCGCGGGCCCGATGGGCGGCGCGGGATTGGCGCTGCCTGCGGGAACCTGCAGTTTGATCTGCCCGACAACTTCTTTCGCGTTCTTCTTAGCCATAACCTATGCAACCTTTTCCTTAGAGTTTCTTTTCAACTTGGCTGTATTCCACATTGACCGGCGTGAGTCGTCCGAGCACCCGCACGGCAACCTTGAGCCGCGCACGTTCGATGTCGACGTCTTCGACCACGCCCGTAAACGATGCGAACGGCCCCTCGGATACGCGCACCTGCTCGCCGACTTCGAAGATGATGGCGGGCTTGGGACGATCGATGCCCTCCTGGACCTGCTTGTCGATGCGTTCGACTTCGGCCTGCGACAGGGGGACCGGCTTGTTCTCGACGCCGAGAAAGCCCGTAACCCGCGGAATCGATTTGACCATGTGGTAGAGCTCGTCGGAGATGCCCTCGGAATTGTCCCCGGTTTCGACCTGCAGGAGGACATAGCCGGGAAAGAATTTACGCTCGGAGTTGATCTTCTTGCCCTGGCGCACCTCGACGACCTCTTCGACCGGCACGCGCACTTCGATGACTTGTCCGGAGAATCCGGAAGCGTCCGCGCGCTCGCGCAGAGTGGTCGCGACCTTCTTCTCGAAATTGGAATAGGTGTGAACAACATACCAACGCTTTGCCATCTGATTCGCCTCACCAACGCAGCCCGAGCACAAAGGATATCCCCGAACTCAGGATTGTGTCCGCCACCAGAAAAAACACCGCCGCCATGAACACCATGATGAACACCATGATGGTGGTGACCAGCGTCTCGTTGCGAGTCGGCCAGGTGACTTTCGCCA
>JAPOUT010000098.1 GCA_026708545.1 Hyphomicrobiales bacterium | reverse complement strand
GATCCGTCGGCAGTCATTTATCGGGACTCAATGAAGAAGGTATCCGGCATGGGCTTCGGTCATCGTTCCAATGTCAGCCAATCACTTTGTCTAATGCGGTTTGCCTTGCCTGTGTGTATGGCGAGGATGATTGCCGAGAGTGCCGAATGATTTAATAATGCCGTTTTTGGAGTGATTCTGTCTCGGTCAATAAGGGATGTATAATGCGGTTTTTATCAGGTTTTTTCTGTCTACTGCTTTTGACGGTAAACTAAGGGAAGAATCGTGCAGGAGGTGGCATGATTCGTTTTTGTGTAAAGTTAACGGAGAACGTGCTACTATGGACACCGAGACAGAAAAGAAACTAACCGAACAACAACATCAAATCGAAATGTTGAGGAACAATGTGGAGGCAAAAATGGAAACTATGGAAGCCAACAACAAAGCAGCCCATGCCGAAAGTGAATCCGCTATTGAACGGCTTCGAACGGACAATGTTAAGGCTATTGGAGAACTTCGCACGGATGTGGAGAAAAGCATCAGTTCCAGCACCACGAAGTTAATGACTTTTACAGGTGTCGCTATTGCCGCTGTAGGTGTTTTTGTCTCCGTCGTAAGTTTGATTATCAATTTGCTAGTCAAATAGTAGGCAAACGCAAGAATCCGCCCGTCTAAATCCCTTGAACTTGGCGAGGGCTTCCTTTTTCCCTTGTGCCAGATAAGCCTGTAATTTCATCGCTTTCATACCCCGAAATTGCCGAAAATTACGCGCCATATCCGCCATCAGGAAGCGTTTGTATTGGCTTTATGTGGATGCGGTCTTTTATCGGGTCTTGACTGATTTTGGAGATGATGTTCTTTGGGGTAGACAGGTGGTCGCTTGTTCTCTCCGGAAGCAGTCGACGGGAGAAAGATACGGAATTGTTGCGGAAATCAGGCGGAATTTGTGTTAAAATCGGTTCCGAAGCCGGTTCGGACGGCATAATCCTCCCGATTGCCGCCGGGCCTTTCGTTTCGAATCCGGATGCCGGAAAGGGTTTGTCGCCGGGTTTGCACACAGGGATGTATAATTCCCCGAATCGTTCGGAATTTTTTTGGGAGTGTTTTGATGAATATTCAAAGACCGTTTTCGGAGCAGCATTGCTGGCTCGGCCCTGATAGCGGGGATTTCAAGATTTTCGAGCGGGTTATGCAGCGTTCCACCCGTGCCGCCGATGTTCCCCTTGCGGTAGATATACAAAAAAACATTCCGTTTTACGAAGGTGCTTATATTTCGAAAGCGGCGGGCGATGCCGAGATGCGGCGGGACGTGCTGAACGAATGGACGCGGATTTTGGCGAATGGTGCGGGTATTTTCGCCGTCAAGCGCGGCATGAAGGACATTTCAATCGTTGACCGCGCAACGGAGGTTTTCGAGGTCCTTATTGAACGCGAAAAGGACGCGGGCGGCGGCGACCATTTTGCCGAAGCCGGCGCCAATGATCGTGTCTGGAATGCCCTGGAGAAACATTGCCTCCATGATCCCGAAAATTTTGCCGCCTATTATGCATGCCACTCGATCAATATTGCGTCCGAAGCGTGGCTTGGCCGCGGTTACCAGGTTACGTCGCAGGTGAACCGCGTTAATCCGGGCGGTGCGGCGCAAACGCCGCACCGGGACTATCACCTTGGTTTCATGACGGTTGAAGAAGCGACGCGGTATCCCTCTCATGTTCACGCGCTCTCGGCCTATCTAACCTTGCAGGGAGCGGTGGCCCATTGCGATATGCCGATTGAAAGCGGTCCGACGCAGTTATTGCCTTTTTCGCAGCATTTTCATGAAGGGTATCTCGCTTACGGACGGGAAGAATTTCAAAATTACTTTGCGCGTAACTTTGTCCAGTTGGCTCTTGAAAAGGGCGATTTGATTTTTTTCAATCCGGCAGTGATGCACGCGGCGGGTAAAAATGTCACCACCGATGTTTTTCGCATAGCAAACCTGCTGCAGATATCTTCGGCTTTCGGCAGGTCCATGGAAACGGTTAATCGTCACCGGATTTCCCTGGCGCTTTATCCGGTTTTGCTCAAGGCGAAAGAACAGGACGCCTTGAGCGAGACCGAATTGGCAAATGCCGTCTTTGCCTGTGCGGAAGGGTATTCTTTTCCCACCAATCTTGATCTGGACCCGCCCATAGGCGGATTTGCACCGAAAACCCAGGCGCAATTCATGATAGAAGCCCTCGGGCAGGGCCTGTCGGTTGAGGAATTTACCGCCGCTCTCGATACCCTCGCAAGCCGCAGGCAAAGTTAGACCGAAGGGTTTTTACCCGGTTAATGCGCATTTCCTTTCGTTGATACGCAAAAACCGGTGCCATGAAAGAGGTTACGGCCTGATGGACGACATTACCTCGATGGCAAGCGTTTTCAGCGTCGGCATTGTTTTCTTAAAAATCTCGCGGCGGTCAAAAACGGATGCGTCTTCGGCCAGCACCCGGCGCAGGGTTTGGCCGAATGCGTAACGAAATTCCGTTCCGACGTTGAACTTGCAAACGCGGGTTTTGAGTGCCAGATGCCGCCGCATAGCGGCCGGAATGCCGGATGCGCCATGCAGAACGAGAGGGCAATCGGTGACCGCCTCAATTTCAGCCAGTCTTTCCAGGTTGATTTCGGCGAGATCCGATTGCTGAAGATGCGTGTTTCCCACGGAAACAGCAAGCGCGTCAACGCCGGTTTCCGCAACCAGTTTGGTCGCTTCCTGCGGGTCGGTATGCTCGGAGTTTGCGCCCTCGGCATAACCGACAAAGCCGATTTCGGCTTCAACCGAGACGCCGTGGCGGCGGGAAAGCGAAACCACTTCCGCCGTAGTAGCGATATTTTCCTCAAGCGGCAGCGCGGAGCCGTCATACATCACTGATGTAAAGCCTGCTTCGATTCCTGTCCGGCATTCTTCGATGCTTTTTGCATGGTCAATATGCGCTACCACCGGAACGGCGGCGGCTTCGCCGAGGGTGCGGAACATCGTCCCGGAAACATTTACCGGAACGGACTGCCTGAAATTCGGCCCTGCTTGCAGAATGATCGCCGCTCCCGTTTCTTCGGCGGCCTCGACATAGGTTTCCGCGTCTTCCCATCCGAGCACCACCGCGCCCATGACCGCATAGCCTTCGGTCACGGCCGGGCGCAGCACGTCAGCTAGAGAGGCCAGGCTCATTTGAACTTGGCAATCATGTCCTTGATGCCGGGGATGGTTTCAACCTGCCAGGCATAGGCGGGGTGGAAATACTGGACCAGCGGACGCTGGGCCAGTCCGCCGAGGATGGTGAAGTAGTACATTTCATATCCCGGAGCGGCAACGCAAGGATGGTAGCCCGAATTAATCACGAAAGTCGATCCGTCAACAATGTGGAAAGCTTCGCCGATGCCGCCGTCGGACGGTTCGAGCAACTGCATGCCGAACCCGTGGTCCGGCTTAAAGCGGAAATTATAGACTTCGTCATGCCGGGTTTCGTCAGGCAGTCTCTCGCTGTCGTGCTTGTGCGGCGGAAAGCCGGACCATCCGCCCGCGCCGACGGTGAACAGTTCCGATACAAGCAGGCGCCCGACCTTGCCCGCCTGTTTCTGGCCTAGAATGTGTTTGATTTTACGATGGGTTTTGGTGTCGTCGGACCCGTATTGAACGAGATCGATTTCATCGCGCCGAACGGCGAAGGGTTTCAGCGTCTCGTCAAACTTTGCCCCGGCTACGAACACTTCCGCCGTATCGGAAGTGCAGGTCATTTCCGCCTCGGCGCCGGATGGAATGTAGCATCCCTCCGGTTCACCATCCCAGACGTCGCTGCCGCGATTGCCGATGGAATCGAAAGCTTCCCCGTCGGTGACGATGCTAACGCTTCCCGTAGCGGGAACGATGCATGTCTCGTATCCGGACACGCGATAGCTGAAACGCTTGCCCTTCGACAACTTCACTATGTTGAAGTACGTCAGCGGCACATGCGTGTTGTCCGCATCTATGATTGCCTTGTTGTCATTATCAAAAGGGGTAATATGCATGGGTTTAATCTCCGTTCGTCAGTTGTGTTGTGTCATGAAGGCTTCAAGGGCGGCGCTGTCAGGCATAGCGGAAGCGCACCCCCTCGTTGAAACCACCATGGCGGCGGCGGCGGCTCCGCGGCGGACGGCATCGGAAATATCTTTACCTTCCGCAACCGCGGCAACGAAACCGCCCAAGAAGGCGTCGCCGGCACCAAACGGCTTGAGCGCGGTGACGGCAAAAACGCCGACAGATTTCCTGCCTTCGGAGGTAATAATATCACATCCCGCTTCGCCCATCTTGTAAAGGACCAGGGCGCCGGCTTCGGCAAGGGAAACGGCGTGCTTTCTGCCTTCACCATCGGCAATGAAGTCAAATTCCTCGTTATTGCCGACCACAACATCCGCAAGAGCGGCTGTTGCCGCGGTGACGGACCTCGCCTTTGCCGCATCGGCCCAAGCCTGGGCGCGGTAATCAATATCGAGAATCACCGTCACCTCTGCCTGTTTCGCCCTGCGAATGAGGCGTTGCACCGCCGAGCGCGACGGGTCGCTTGAGAGGGATGTGCCTGTCACAATCACCGCGCCGATACCGGAAAGTTCAACGGCATCGGCATCAGTTTCAGTGATGGCGAGGTCCGCGGCATTGTTTCGGTAGATTACCACCGATGGCGCGGTGTCAACGGTTTCGGCAAGGGCCAGCGAAGTGCGCTCAAGCCCTTTTGTCGTCTTGCAGTATCGCGTATCAACGCCGTAATTGTTGAGTTGCGCAAGGACAAAGCGTCCTACCGCATCATCCGAAAAAGCCGTCATTAGTCCTGCGGGGCATCCTTGCCTGGCCAGTGCGACGGCGATATTGCCGGCGGACCCTCCGACATCGCTGACAAAATTCGTTGCCGCTTCGATGCGCGTGCCGTCGGGAGCCGGATAGAGGTCCATGCCGGCGCGACCCACCACAAGCACCCTTTTGCCGGCGATGAGACGCTCTGCATTCATCAGGCGAGCTTGTATCCGGCCGCATGCAATGCATCATTCAGCGCGGCATAACCCATCTTCGCATATTCGAGCGGGTTTGCCTTGGCCGGGTCCTGCTCGGCTTCGACGATTAACCATCCTTCATAACCGCAATCAAAAAGCTGTTTCATAATTGCGCCGTAATCAATCATGCCGTCGCCGGGGACGGTGAAAACCCCGCGCAGAACGCAATCGAGAAAGGAATCCATTTGGCGATCGACATCGGCGAGAATGTCCGCACGAACGTCTTTGGCATGAAAATGATTGATGCGCTTGCCGTGCTTGGCGATGACGGCGGCGTTGTCGCCTCCGGCAAAAACCAGATGCCCGGTATCGAGCAACAGCCCGACCGCTTCCCCCGTGGCATTCATAAGCGCGTCAAGTTCTTGTTCGGTTTCGACGGCTGTTCCCATATGGTGATGGAAGGTCAACGGCATGCCGGCTTCGGCGCAATGTTCGGCCAGCACGGTCAGCCGCCTGCCATAGGCGGCGACATCAAAATCCGCCAGTTTCGGCCTCGAGGAAAACGGCTTTTCCCGGCGGTTTTGCACGGTGTTGAAAGTCTCACCGTAGACGATCACCGATGCGCCGACTTCCTTGAACAACGCCAGTTGTTCGGCGATTCTCCGCTTTTCGGATTCCAGGTCGTTGTTGATCAGCGTGCCGCTGTACCAGCCCGAAACAAGCGCCAAATCATGCGCGGCAAGGACCGATGCGAGGGCGTCTGCCTGTTTGGGAAATTTCCCTCCGGTTTCGGTGCCGACAAACCCGGCTTCACGGGTTTCCCGCAGGCAAACCTCAAGCGGCGTATCCCCGCCAAGCTGCGGAAGGTCGTCGTTCGACCAGGAAATCGGCGACATGCCGAGGCGAAGCTTCATGAAACAGGTCCTTTGTTCTGCAAAAGAGCGCTTCTAGCCGAGCATCCATTCATGGTTTGGATCGTTCTTGAACCGCCAGATGCGCTTCGGCCCGGCCATGGTATTAAGATAATAGCTTTCATAACCATGCGGCACGCCCACCGGATGATAGCCGCGCGGCACCAGCACAACCGAGCGATCTTCCGCCGCCATCGTTTCATCCAGATCCCGGCTGTCATCGTAGACACGATGCAGGACGTATCCCTGTCCGGGATTGATGCGGTGGTAATAGGTTTCCTCAAGATAGGATTCTCCAGGCAGATCGTCCGTGTCGTGCTTGTGCGGCGGGTAAGACGACCAGTTGCCTGCGGGAGTTATCACTTCGACCACCAAGAGGCTGTCGGCCGGCTCGCTTTCGGGCAGGATGTTGCGCACATAACGGGTATTGGTGCCTTCGCCTCTCGTTTCAAGAGACATTTTTTCCGGATCGATAAGTCTCGGCGGATGCTTGCCGTCAATTCCCGGGGCGCGGGATATTGCGAGTTCAACATCGCTTCCCGCTTCAACCTGCCAGCCCGTTTTCATCGGCACATAGACGGCATGGGGTTGAATTTTATCGAAAACGCTACGCCGCCCTTTTAGCATGCCTGTGTCGAGATCGCTCGCTGTAATCCGCGCGTCTCCCGAAAGCAGGACGAGGCAGACTTCATCATCCGTGCCGTCAACACGGAGGGTTTCGCCGGATTTAACGTCGTGGACGCCGAAGCCGACATAAGACCATTTCGCCGACTGCGGCGTTATGTCATGAACAACGCCGTTGCCGTTTTTCGCAGGTTTGACTAAAAGATCGGTCATGTTCTTAACTCCTGTATTGTTTATTCTCTAACTGTCCCGCCCCGCCTTGCCTTTCAAATAATTCTGAAAGGCGGCGGTGACTTCTTTCCGGTCGGATACTTCCGGCACGGCAACATCCCACCATGTTCCGCCCGCTTCGGTCGAAGGGCCGGGGTCGGTGTCGATAACAATAACATCAACTCCTTTGCGCCTGATAGCTTCGCCCGCCATTTGTTCCAATTCCGCGATTGATTCCGCCTTGGCGGCCCGCGCTCCCATGGCGGCGGCATGGGCGACGAAATCTATTTCCGGCAGGGTTTCATGAACCGAATCCGAAAACAGATTGTTAAACGCCGCTCCGCCCGTTGCCGCCTGCAAGCGATTGATGCAGCCAAAGCCGCGGTTGTCGGTAAGGATTAATGTCATATTCGTTCCCATCATCACCGCCGTCGCCAATTCTGCATTAAGCATCAAATAGGACCCGTCTCCCGCAAAGACGACATTCGGCCTTTCCGGCGCCGCCATGTCAACGCCTATCCCGGCGGCCACTTCGTAACCCATGCAGGAAAATCCGTATTCCATGTGATAGCCGTCAACCGTATCGACGTGCCATAATTTATGCAGTTCGCCCGGCATTGAACCCGCCGCGCCGATGGCAATTGTCTCCGGTGTTGCCGCCCTGTTGACGGCGCCGATCACCTGGCTGTCCGAGGGCAGGGTGTTGGTGTCGGCGGGCGCTTTGGTGACAGCGTCGCGCGCCTTCGTCCATTCCGCCTTGAGGGCCGCGATTTCTTTCCGATAGGCGTCGGCAGTGGCGTAGCCGCCCATGGCTTGGGCAATCGCGCGTATCGCTTTTTTTGCATCGGCCATCAACGGCGTGGCATTGTGCTTGGCGAGGTCATGAGGCTGCACATTGATGCTGACAACCTGTCCCTTGATGAGTCCGTTTGACCCGGTGGTGAAATCCTGCAAGCGGCTTCCGAGCGCCAGCACCAGATCGGCTTTTTGGGCAAGATCGTTTGCCGCGGACGAGCCGGTGACGCCGAGCGAGCCGACGTTCATTTCGGCGCCATCGACGAGCGCGGATTTCCCGGCTTGCGTCAAGGCGACGGGAACGCCCGTCTTCTCGGCGAAATCCGAAAGGTCCCGGCTTGCTCCGGCATAACGCACGCCGCCCCCGGCGATGATTAACGGTCTCTTCGCCGCCGAAAGTTTTTCGACCGCGCGCGCAAGTTCATCCGCATCCGGTTCGATTCGGCGGATGTGCCATACGCGCTCATCAAAAAAGGAAGCGGGGAAATCCCATGCCTCCGCCTGCACATCCTGGCACAGCGCCAGTGTCACCGGTCCGCATTCGCCGGGATCGGTCAATACCGACATTGCCTTGGGCAGCGCCTGGAGCAATTGTTCGGGGCGGCCGATACGGTCAAAATAGCGGCTTACGGGTCGCAGGCAGTCGTTTACGGAAACAAGTCCGTCCGCAAAGGATTCCACCTGCTGGAGGACCGGGTCGGGCCGACGGTTGGCGAAGACATCTCCGGGCAGCAACAAGACGGGCAGGCGGTTGACATGGCCCAGCGCCGCGGCGGTTACAAGATTGGCCGCCCCCGGCCCGATTGAGGTCGTCACCGCCATCATGCGGCGGCGCTGCTTCTGTTTGGCATAGGCAATCGCGCTATGCGTCATGCCTTGTTCGTTATGGCCACGAAAGGTCGGCAGGGCGTCCTTCGCGCCATAGAGGGCTTCGCCGAGACCCGCGACGTTGCCATGGCCGAAAATCGCCCAGACACCGGCGAAAGCGGGTTCGGCACCGCCGTCAAATTGTTCGATGCGCTGCGCCGTCATCCAGCGGACAAGCGCTTGCGCCATAGTCAATCGAAGAGTTGCCACGTCCGTTTCTCCTTCATGTACCTCCGGCCCGGTGCCATGCGGCAATCAGCGCACGGAAATTGTCGGCCATCATTTGTTTTGCTGCACCGTCGTCAATTCCGCCCGCACACCATTCTTCCGCGGGCGTATTGAAAATAGTGCGTCCAATAGCAAAACCCCGCACCGTTTCTTCCGATCGTGCCGCCTCGAAGACATCGTAAAGATGCTCGCTGGCCATCGCCTTGCCGAGGACGATTATACCCTGAATGTCCGGGTCGTGCATCCTTGTTATCGTTCCCGCCTTTTGCCAGAAGGCGGCGTCATTGACGGGTTCGAGTTTCCACCAATCCGGATAAATTCCAATTTCATAAAGCCGTTCCAAAAGCGCGAGGATCTGTTCCGGGTCTGCGGGTTTACCGTCCTGCCGGCCGTTGATGATTTCAAGCAGGAACTCGTGGCCGGTGTTCCGGCAGGCGTCGGCAAGCCGCATCAACGTCTCTTCGTGATGCCGGATTATTTGCTCGCTGTCGTCAAGGCGGAGAGGGGCGAGCACCTTGACGCAATGATTGGCGGGCCATTCGGCCAGCCTGCTGCCAAGGTCGGGTCCCTCTTCCAATGCGAGGGGGAAAATTCCCGACTGTTCTATCGGCCTGCCTATCCAGATATCATGCTCGGATGCGGCATGGAGGGCGTCGCGCCCGAGACTGTCGTCAACAAGGATGCCAAGATTGCCTTCTTCCATGGATGCAACCGCTTCAAGGGCAATTTGCTTGAAGCGGCCGACCGCTTCGGCGTCGCGTCCGTGTTTTTCGGCAATCTCGAGAAACTGCTTGCGATGGTCAAATGCAAAGGCCGCAAGCGAGTCGTAC
The DNA here is from genome assembly GCA_026708545.1 of Hyphomicrobiales bacterium. Taxonomy (GTDB): domain Bacteria; phylum Pseudomonadota; class Alphaproteobacteria; order JAPOUT01; family JAPOUT01; genus JAPOUT01. Next base: position 42,176 of record JAPOUT010000098.1, on the reverse strand, counting down.
CGCTTGCGGCGGGTGGTGGCATGGTGGATTTGCTCAAGCTTTGCATCCTTGCGCAGGGCGAAATGCCTGCTTCCGGTCTCGATCATGTGGCGCAATTCACGCTGTGACGGATAGGCGGGCGCACAACCGTGGCGGGATACGGCGAGCGCCCCGCATATGTTGGCGTAACGGGCGCATTCGGACAGCGGCTCGCCGCGCAGCCAGCCGGAAAGAAAACCCGACATGAATCCGTCACCGGCGCCGAGAACGTTAAACACTTCAATCTCCCGCACCGGTGTTGAAATGCCGTCCTGCCATCCGGTCACGTCACCATCGAAGACGATGCATCCCTGTGCGCCGCGCTTGCAGACAATCACCGCGTCGGTAACCTGCCGCGCCGATTTGATTGCCGAGATTGTATCGGTGTTGCCGCCGGCGATTTTCCATTCTTCTTCGGTGCCGACAATCAAATCGCAATGCGGCAGAATCTCGCGCAGATGCGACGACACCCTGGCACTTTCGGCAAAGCGGCTTTCACCGTCGTCATGGCCGCCGAGCGCCCACAGGTTCGGCCGGTAATCAATGTCAAACGCGACCTTGCGTTTTGCTTTTTTGGCGAGCGCTATCGCCTCGAAACTCGCTTCGGCGACCTGCCGCGTGCTGAAATGCGTGCCGGTGACAAGCACCGCCCGGGCCGAGGCGATAAAACCGGCGTCCATGTCTTCTTTGCAGAGCGCCATATCGGCGCAATTTTCACGATAGAATATCAGCGGAAACTGGTTTTCACTCCTGATGCCAAGCAGGACGAGCGCCGTCAGCCTCTCGGGGTCGGTGATGACAAAAGAAGTATCGACGCCTTCGCGGGAAAGGGTTTCGGATATGAACCGGCCCATGGCTTCGTTCCCCACCCGCGTAACGAGGGCCGACTTGAGTCCCAGGCGGGCGCAGCCGATGCTGATATTGGTGGGACTGCCGCCGATGTATTTGTTGAAACTCGACATGTCCTCCAGCCGTCCGCCGACCTGCTTGCCGTAGAGATCAACGGAAGACCGGCCGATACAGATAACATCAAGAAGCGGATCACTTGCAGACACGGCGACTCACTTCCTTCTTTTTGCAGGGGTGTTCTCACGACGCAGTTTGCCTGCTTGAATGGCCAGAAAAAGCGCAAGGTTCATGGTCGCGGAAATCGAGCGGAAGCCGGAAAATTGATCCTCGCTGTAAATCAAATTGACCGCCCCGTGAACCGGGCCGACATTGGTATCGGTAAGACAGATGCAAGGGATGCCTTCCTTGCATGCCTTGGCGACCGTCTTGACGGTGGCCTGGGTGTAGGGGTGGAAGCTGGTGGCAATGACGACATCGTCGGTTGCCATCAATCGGACATAACGATCGATCTGGTCGAGATTCTGTCCGACCGAATGATTGACCATGCCGAGGCCGGTGAAGAGGTAGTTGAAGTAAGACTGCACCGCCATGGTGCGGCCGGCACCGACGAGCCAGATTGTTCGTGCTTTGGCAATCAACTCGATGGCTTCGGTCAAGGTCTTGCCGCCGACCGTCTCTTCGAGATTCATGGTTGACCGGGTTGCCGACCGGTTGATGGCATTTAGCATGTCCGTCGTGCCGGCGTGGTCGCTGTTGTCGGGCCGCAGTCCGTAACCGAGCGGGTTGTTGCGGATATGCTCGCGGTAAAGTCCTTGTAATTCGCTAAAGCCGCTGAAGCCGAAATGCTGGGCGTAACGAACCAGGGCCGACGGATGGGAGTCCATGCGCCGCGCCAGTTCGGTAATTGAATCAAGCGCCATATTGTCGGGGTGGTCAAAACTGAAAGCGGCCAGCTTTCGGAGTTTGCGCGGCAGGCTGTCGTAAGAGCCGCGCACTTCGGCCAGGAAGTTGGTCAAATTTCTTTTCGAAGGCCTTAATTGCTCTTTGTCATTCACCGCCGAATGGTTCCGCCGCACTAACGTTTTATTGCTTGAACTCGGTTTCAAGTTCCGCTAGTTCGACTCCTCCCGCCATCAGGTTGCGCAGATTGTCCGTATCAATTTCAGTGCGCTCGCCGTCGGCGAGGATACGTCCGCGATTGAGGAAAGTGAAACGGTCGCCAATCAGTTTGGCATGCAAATCGTTATGGGTAATAAAGATGATCGCAATATCGCTGCGGTCGCGCACCTGGTTCACCGTCCTAAGCACTTCAAGTTGCTGCTTCTGCCCCAGGGCGGAAGTCGGCTCGTCGAGAATCAGCACTTTGGCGCCGAAATAAATCGCCCTTGCAATGGCAAGCGTCTGCCGCTGGCCGCCCGACATGGTGCCGATCGGCTGTTCGGGATCGGCAACGTCAATGCCGAGTTTGCCCATTTCCGTGCGGGTGACCTCGTTCATCGTGTCCATGTCGAGGAACATGCCCTTGCTGACCTCGCGTCCGAGAAAAAAATTGCGCGAGACGCTCATCAGCGGCTGCAGGGCGAGGTCCTGATAAACGGTGCCAATCCCGGCGGCGGCGGCATCCCGGGGCGATCTGAAGCGCACCGGCTCGCCCTCAATCAAAATGGCGCCTTCGTCGGGGGTATGCACCCCGGAAAGGCATTTGATCAAGGTCGACTTGCCGGCTCCGTTGTCACCCAGAAGCGCAGTCACCTGGCCCTTTCGAGCCTCAAAAGAAATATCCTTCAAGGCGATAATGTTGCCGAAAAACTTGGAAACGCCTTTTAATTGGATTGTCGGCGTCATGTTTTCAACACGCGGTTGCGCAGGAACTGGTTCAGCAGCGCCGCGCCAAGAACGAGAAGCCCGAGCATGACGCGGAACAGGTTGTTGTCAATGAACGGCACGAAATTAATTCCGCGGCTGGCAATGGCGAAGATGAACGCGCCGAGCACCGCCCCGACCACGGAACCATAGCCGCCGGTCAATGCGCAGCCGCCGATCACCGCCGCGGCAATGGCGTGGAGTTCGCGGAAGTCGCCGGCCTTCGGGTCGGACGCGCCGGAGGTCATCACCGTCAGTATGCCGAGCAGACAGGCCAGGCAGGCGGAAAGCATGAATAGGCTGATCTTGACGCGGTTGACAGGCACACCGACGGCGCGGGCCGCCTGCGGGTCGCCCCCCGCCGCATAAATCCAGTTGCCGTATCTTGTTTTGTGCAGCATCAACGCCATGATCACGACGAGGATGGCGAAGTAATACACCTCGGCGTCAAACGGCAGGCCGAAAGCCCGGTCAAAAGCAAAAATATTATCAATGAGCGACGGGTCTTCGCCGCCGCCTGCCGGGGGTTTCAGTTGCTCCGTAACGGAAAGGCGCGACTGGTTGACCAGCGTTTGACTCAGGAAAACGGCAAGCCCGCGGCTGGCAAACCAAAAACCGAGCGTGACGATAAAACTCGGCAGGCCGGTTCTGACAACAATCGTTCCTATGATCAAGCCGAGCAGGGCCAGTTCGCAGAAAGTGATGAAAATCGCCGGAACGACGGGAACGCCGAAAATCAGGAGGAGGGCGAAGGAGTGTCCGGCAAGGGCGATATTCGCCCCCATGCTGAGATCGAACTCGCCGACAATCATCAGCAATGCCGCGCCGATGGCGAGGATGCCGACAAACGCCGCCAGTTCAACCCATGCCTGAATGCCGATCGGATTTGTCCACATAGCGGAAAACGTGCCGCTGATGCTGGTCAGGGACATGAAGGTTAAGACGATAATAATCAGCCCGAAAACGGAGCCAAGTTCCGGCCTTGAGACAATGTCCCTGGCGAGGCTGACCTGCCTCAGTCTTTCGTCGTTGCTTGCCATGGTAATTTTACCGGAGAACGCACCGGGCGGCGGGCAGGATGGTCCTGCCCGCCTACCGATTCAGTTTGCCGGATTAGCGCTCAACGCCGGCCAGCTTCTTCACCTGCTCAATATTGGCCTTGGTGACGAAACCCGGGCCGGAGTTAATTGAGTTGCCCGGCAACGTGCCGTTGCGGTGGTTCAGGTGCAGAACAACAACAGGGATGTAGCCCTGCAGGAACTGCTGCTGGTCGATCGCGTACTGCACCGTGCCGTTGATGATGCCGTCAACGATTGCGGGACCGAGGTCGAAGCAGCCGAAGACGACGTCGCCGGCCCTTCCCATTTCCTCAAGGGCGGCAATCGTCGGGTCGCAACCCGTGGGGCCGACGGCCATGATGGCGCCGGTGTTCGGGTTTGAAGTCATGTAGGCAATGACGGTGTTCTTGATGTCGTCAAAGTCCTGCGACACCTCGACCATGTTCAACTCTTCGCCCAGGCCGTCGGCAAATCCCTGGCAACGGTCGAGGAGGGCGGTGTTGAACGGTTCGTGGTTGAAGCAGACACCGTTGGAGCCGCCGAGGCCTTTGGTTCTTTCACCGCCGCCTCTGCCGGCATCGTACTCGGGCTGGCCGACATGCATGATGGCGCCGAGCTCCTTGGATACACCGGAACCGGAGTTCATCGAGATGACAGGGATGCCCGCATCCACCGCCGCCCTGATGGGGGCGCTAAGAATGTCGGGGTCGGGAATGGAAACAACCAGACCGTCGGGGTTCTGGGCGATGGCGGCTTCGATCAGGGAAGCCATTTCGTTGAGGTCGCCCGTCGGCGGATTGCGGTACTGGACATCAGCACCCGTGTCTTCCGCGGCAGCCTTGACCGCGTTGCGGACAACCCCCCAGAAGGCATCGGTGTCGGAACCGTGGGTCACAACAACAATATTGGCCTGGTGGTTGGAGGCGTAAGCAACGCCGATTGACATCGCAAAAGCGACAGCAAACATCATGAGTTTTTTCATAAGTATAACCCTTTATCGTATTTCATTAAGCCATCCCTTCGATGGCCGTTCCCGACCATGTTAAAAGCATAAGGGAATCAGAATCAACAATTTTTTTCTTAAATATGGAAAAATATTTCCATTTTCTTAAGGATGCCGATTGTGCTAATCGACTGGCGGGGGTTCTTTTTTGCTTTCACGACGGATATTGGAAGGATAAACGCTATGAAGGAAATCGGCGTTGGCGTCATCGGCACGATGTTCATGGGCAAGGCGCATTCAATAGCTTACAGCGCGTCCGCCTCGGTTTTCGGAACGGGATTGAGGCCGCGGCTTGAGATTGTTTGCGACCTGGATCCGCAACGCGCCTCCCGGCGCGCCGCCGATTTGGGATTTAATCGCCATACCGACAAGTGGCAGGAGGTCGTCGCCGATCCCGAAGTGGAATTAATTTCCGTCTGCACCCCGAACGACACCCATGCGGACATAGCCATTGCGGCGCTCAAGGCCGGCAAGCATGTCTGGTGCGAAAAACCGATGTCCGCCAGCCTTGCCGATTCTCAAGCCATGGCAAAAGCCGCCCTGGACAGTTCCGGCAAAACAATCATCGGTTACAACTACACAAAAAATCCGGCGGTTACGCATGCGCGGCAATTGATTGAATCCGGGGCAATCGGCCGCATTGCCGCTTTCTTCTGCCGGTATGACGTCGATAACGAAGCGGACAGCGAGCGGCCATGGTCGTGGCGCATGTCCCGGGAAAAATCGGGCACCGGTGCCATCGGCGACGTGCTCAGTCATGTCGTCAGCATTGCCCATTTCGTGACGGGCTCGACCATCAATCGTGTTATCGGCGATATTTCAATCGTTCATCCCGAGCGCAGCCTTCCCGATGCACCCGGCAAGAGGGAAAAGGTTGACAACGACGACATGGTTGCGGCGCTGGTTAAATTTGAAAACGGCGTCCACGGCCATATCGGCGCCAGCCGCGTCAGCTGGGGGCTGAAATGCGGCCTGCGCTGGGAAGTGCACGGCACCGAAGGCACGATTTGCTTCAACCAGGAGAGGCTTAATGAACTGCGCCTCTTCACGCGACAGGACAATCCCGCGACCAACGGGTTCAGGACCATTCTGACGGGCCCGATGCATGAACCCTATTCGGCCTTTTTGCCGAACGCCGGCCACGGACTTGGCTACATGGATGTTAAAGTCTGCGAGTTGCACGAATTGCTGCACGCCATTGAAAAGGACACTCCCGTCTGGCCGAACTTTTCCGACGGACTCGTCATCGAAAAGGTGCTGGATGCGGTTGACCGCTCGTCGCTCAGCGGAAATTGGGAAAGCGTTTAGGCTATTTTTACGACCGTTCCCGTTTCCAGCGACGCCAGCGCCGCTTCCGCCATCAGCAATGAATTGAGGCCGTCCTTCCCCGTCGGGATTTCCACGGCCCCGCCGTTGATCGCCTCAATGAAGGCGTTGATTTCATTGGCGTAGGCCTCGGTATAGCGGGTCATGAAAAAGTCATGCAGCGGCGGACGGGTGTATCCTTTCTCCGTTGCCAGTTCAATGCCGACCGGGCGCTGGTTTTCCGCCGCGACCATGCCTTGCGACCCGTGCACTTCAATCCTCTGGTCATAACCGTAAACGGCGCGGCGGGAATTCGAGATCATCATCTGCCTGCCGTCCGTCCAGCGCAGGACGGCGCAGGCGGTGTCGTAATCTCCCAGGCCGGCGACTTCCGGATCGGTAAGCACCGAACCCGTAGCGGACACGGTCTCGGGCACCGATCCCATGAGATAAACCGCCATATCGAAATCATGAATCATCATATCCTTGAAAATGCCGCCGGAGCGTTTAATGTACTCCGCCGGAGGCAATGCCGGATCACGCGAAATGATCACTCCCGTTTCGGGATTGCCGATGGAGCCGTTGTCAATTTGCGCCTTGACCGCCATGAAGTGCGGGTCATAACGGCGATTGAATCCGACCATCAACGTTGCCTTTGTTTTTTCAACCGTGTCAAGACATTCACGGGCGCGCGAGGATGAAAGGTCAATCGGCTTTTCACAGAAAACGGCCTTGCCCGCGCGGGCGAAAAATTCTATCTGCTCGGCATGGCGGTCCGTCGGCGTGCAAAGAAGCACGGCATCTATGCCGGCGTCGGCGGCAATTTCTTCGATGTCCATCCGCGCGGCACCGTAGCGCTCGACAATTGATTCCGCCGCCGCATCGGCGGGGTCGAAAATTGCCGCAAGTTCCGCGTTTTCATTGTTGCTGACGGCACGGGCATGGACCTGCCCGATACGCCCGGCTCCCAAAATTGCAAATCGTTTCGACATGGACTTTTTCCCTAATTCCGTTATGTGGTCCGGATTTTGTTGCGGAGCCGCAATAAAAAGCCGGAGGCACGGCATCTTTCAGGGCCCGGCAAGATCCCGGGCATCCGCCGCAGGTGGAAGCCGTCTCCGGCGCAGAAATCGAATATGGGCGGGAAAAATAAAAAAGTCGAGGAAAACATCGGACGCCAATTTCCCCCGGCAGGAAACCCGCGACGGGGGCTTGCGGGGGTGTTGCCGTCCGTCGGCGGGAGAGGCGCATCCGGGCGGACCGGTGGTTTTTCCCGCGAATTTCGCGGGTTTTTTTCGGAATTTGATTGAGAGGGGCCGCATCTTTAGGTTGTGCCTGCAGGCGGCGGCGGGACGATTCTGCAGGCATCCCGCCGACGATTGCGTTCAATATTCGCATTTTTTGGCGATTCTTGATAAAAACTTCTTGCCACAAAGCAAATTTTCGGGGTATATATGCCTTGTTATGGCTGATTTTGCATTCCGCAACTAGGCCTTTCGAAGCTCGCACGGGCGAAGACAAACAGGTAAAGGAAACATGCACAAGGCATTCACGCCCATACACTTGTCCCCGACCTCGCCGTTTGGCGCGAGCACACTCATTCTTTCGCTACTCCTAATCCGCCCCTGAGGGCAACAGGGATTCCTCAAGGGATCGTCTTCAGGGGATGGTGAGTACAACATGGAAACGGAGACAACAAAAACAAAAACCGCAAAATATGCGGGACAAAGCGAAAGGATGAAACAATGAATTCTACAAACACGCAAACACAAAAGAATCCCGAACGCGTTTTGATTTTCGATACGACATTGCGCGACGGGGAACAGTCGCCCGGTGCATCGATGACGTTGGAAGACAAGATTCAGGTCGCCAATGTTCTCGATGAGATGGGCGTCGATATCATCGAGGCCGGATTTGCAATTGCGTCCAACGGCGACTTCGAAGCGGTTCGGGAAATTTCGAAACAGGTTCGAAGTGCGCGGGTGTGTTCACTTGCGCGCGCGGGTGCGAAAGACATTGACCGCGCGGGCGAAGCTTTGCGCGATGCAAGGCGGGCGCGCATTCACACTTTCATTTCCACGAGTCCGGTGCATCGAAAGCACAAGCTGCAGATGGAAGCCGACGAGGTTTTGGAGGCGGTGAAGTTCTCGGTCGCCCGTGCACGCAACCTTGTCGATGACGTGGAGTGGTCGCCCGAGGATGCCACGCGCACCGAGCATGACTTCCTCTGCAAATGCGTTGAGGCGGCGATTGCGGCCGGTGCCGGGACCATCAACATCCCCGATACCGTCGGATACAGCGAGCCGAAGGAGTTTTTCGCGCTCATCTCGATGTTGCGGGAGCGCGTTCCCAACTCGGACAAGGCCGTCTTTTCGGTCCATTGCCACAACGATCTCGGCCTGGCGGTTGCGAATTCGCTCGCGGGCGTTCAAGCCGGCGCCCGCCAGATTGAGTGCACCGTCAACGGACTCGGAGAACGTGCGGGCAACGCGGCGATGGAGGAAATCGTCATGACCCTCAAGGTGCGCGGCGACCGCTTTCCGTTCACCACGGGGATCGACTCCGAGAAAATCGCCAAAGCCTCGAAGCTCGTTTCATCGGTGACATCCTTTCCGGTGCAGTACAACAAGGCGATTGTCGGCCGCAACGCTTTTGCCCACGAGTCGGGCATTCACCAGGACGGCATGCTCAAGCATCACCAGACTTACGAAATCATGACACCCGAAAGCGTCGGCTTTACGAGCTCGTCGCTTGTGATGGGGAAACTCTCCGGTCGCCATGCCTTTCGCGTGAAGCTTGAGGAACTCGGTTACAATTTTGACGACGAAGGACTCAAAGGCCTGTTTGCCCGGTTCAAGGAACTCGCCGACAAGAAGAAAGAGGTCACCGACGACGATATTGTTGCGTTGGTCGAGGACCACTTCGCCCTTGGAAGCGAACGTCTGCGCGTGGTGAAGCTTTATGTTGCCGGCGGCACCGGGCAGCCCGCCCGCGCCGAGCTGACCCTCGAGGTCGACGGCGTTGAGTGCGCCGCCACCGCCGAGGGCGACGGTCCCGTCAACGCCATCTTCCGGGCCGTGAGGGAGATTTTTCCGCACGATGCCCGTTTGCGGTTGTACAAGGTTCACGCCGTGACCGGGGGGTCGGATGCGCAGGCGGAGGTGAGCGTCCACCTCGAGGAGAGGGACAAAGGCGTTATTATCGGACGCGGTGCCGATACCGACACGTTGCTTGCATCCACGCGCGCCTATGTCAGCGCGTTGAACCGGATGCTCGGCAAAGGACAAAGCACCATTCCCCACTCATTGCGAGCACTTTAATCTTTAGAGGTATCCCGTATGTTTTCAAGTCTTCTAGGTATGTTTTCCTCCGATATGGCGATTGACCTCGGCACCGCCAACACGTTGATATACGTGAACGGCCGCGGCATTATCCTCAACGAGCCTTCCGTTGTTGCGTTGCTGGAGAAGGGGGGACGCAGCCGCGTGGTGGCGCTGGGCGAGGAAGCCAAACGCATGCTCGGACGCACTTCGGGAAACCTCAGGGCCATTCGACCCATGCGCGACGGCGTCATTGCCGACTTCGAGGTCGCCGAGGAGATGATTAAGCATTTCATTCAGAAAGCCCACAACCGTCGGAGTTTTGTCAATCCGCGCGTGATTATCTGCGTTCCCTCGGGGGCGACGCCCGTTGAGCGCCGTGCAATCCAGGAGTCGGCGTTGGGTGCGGGCGCCCGTGCGGCGTATCTCATTGAGGAGCCGATGGCCGCCGCGATAGGCGCGAAACTTCCGGTCACGGCCCCCGCGGGTTCGATGGTCGTGGACATCGGCGGCGGCACCACGGAAGTCGCCGTGCTTGCAATGGGAAAGGTTGCCTATTCGCGCTCGGTTCGCGTCGGCGGCGACAAGATGAACGAGGCGATTGTCGCGTATATTCGCCGCAAGCACAGTCTGCTTGTCGGCGAGGCCTCCGCCGAACGCATCAAGGAGAAGATAGGTTCGGCCGCGACTTTGGACAGCGGCGACGAGGTCACCGTGCAAATTCGCGGACGCGACCTGCTTGATGGCGTTCCCAAAGAGATTGTCGTTTCGCAAAACGATATCGCCGAGGCTCTCGCCGAGCCGGTCGGGCAGATTGTCGAGGCGGTGCGGACGACGCTTGAGTCGATACCGCCGGAACTTGCCGCCGATATTGTTGATACCGGATTAACGCTGACCGGGGGAGGCGCGTTGCTCGACAATCTTGATATCGTGCTCAATCGCAAGACCAAGGGTCTTGCCGTTCGCGTCGCTGATGATGCGCTAACCTGTGTCGTTCTCGGCACGGGCAAGGTTCTCGATGACATGGAGACGCTGAGCGGTGTCCTTTCTTCGGGTTATTGAGTCGTAGGACGGGTAGTGGAGTAGTTTGATGTGGGCTCCTGTAGAAAGTAAATGGCAACGCGCCTGGGGCGGATTCGCCCATCGTCACGAGATTACTTTCTTGATCGTGCTCTCGCTGGTGTTGCTGGTTTTGGACCGTTCCGGTGCCGGGTTTTTCCAGCGGGGGAAATTTTGGGTGATGGATGCCAGCGCTCCGGTTGTCGCGCTTGCGACGCGCTCGGAGAACGCTTCCGATGCCATCTGGTTTGCGACGCAAAACCATTTCTCCCTTCTCGAGCGCAATGAAGAATTGCGCGCGCAAAATTCCCGGCTTTTGAAATGGCGCTCGCGCGCGCGGGAGTTGGAGCGCCAGCTTACGCATTACGAGGATTTGCTCAATGTGGTTGCGGTTCCGGATTCATCCTACCTGACCGCCCGGGTGCTGGGGAAATCCGGCGGCCCCTTCGAGCAGGCGATGGTGCTGCAGGCGGGAAAACAGGACGGCGTCGAATACGGCCTGGGGGTCATCAACGCGCAGGGCCTGGTCGGGCGCATCATCGGTGTCGGTGATACGACGAGCCGGGTGCTTCTGCTTACGGATTTCAGTTCCCGCATTCCCATCCTGGTGGGATCCGGCGGCGTTGATGCCATTGCCACCGGCAATAACAAGGATGTGTTGCGTCTCGAATATCTTCCCGAAGGCAAGACGGCCGCCCCCGGAGATCTCGTTGTCACATCCGGCGACGGCGGCTTCCTGCCCGCGGGGCTTCCCGTCGGCGAGGTGATTGATGTGAGCGACGATGTTCCCATTGTCAAACCCTATATGCAGGCGCGCCAGTTGGAATGGGTGCGCATCCTTGTCCATGCCGCGCACAATGACATTCCTGTAGGCGGTATCGCCGGTGACGTCGCGCAAGATGACGTGCAGCAGGCTTCCGCGCAGGAGGCTTCACAATGAACAACGAGTTGCTCTCCATTGACGGCAACCATCGCGCGGCAAGGCATGTGCTTCATAATTTTTTGCTTGTGTTGCTTGGAGGCATCTGCGTGATGCTTGCGCGCATGCCTCCGGTGCATTTCGAGGGAGTCTCGCTGCTTGGCGGTTTGCCTGTCATTGTGATTTACTTCTGGGTGCTGCAAAAGCAAACGGAAGCGCGGCCGGTCAGTATCTTTCTCATTGGGATTTTTCAAGACTTGCTTTCGGGCGGAACGATCGGCGTTTGGGCTTTGCTGTATCTGTCGCTTTATGTGCTTGTTCTCTCGCAACAAGGAGGGTTCTTGCAATTCATTAATCGTTCGGCGCTGTTTTCGTGGCTTGGATTTATTCTTGTGGTGATTTTGTTTGTGATATTCTCATGGCTGGTCGGCTGGGTTGTTGCCGGCGCGGTTTCGGCCAAGGCGCTTTTCTTTCAAGCATGTATCTCTGCGTTGTTGTACCCGGTTACGTTGTTGTGGCGTGTTCGTTCTCACGTTATTTGAGGTGCTCGTCTCGTGGAAAGGTCAAAATCGGAAGGATGGCGGCGGCGCGAGTTTACAAGGCGTGCGATTGTTGCCGGAGGGTTGCAACTTGGATTATTCGGGGTATTAGGCGGGCGGCTCTATTACCTTCAGGTTAAGCAGTCCGATAGATACAGCGCACTCGCCGAGCAAAACCGCATCAACACGGTGTTGCTTGCGCCCGAGCGCGGACTCATACTTGACCGCAACGGTGCCGAGTTGGCGAGCAGCCGGGAGAATTTCCGCATTATCCTCGTTCCCGAACAAGCCGGGGACGTGCCGCAGGCGCTGCAGCGGCTTAATAGCTTTATCCGGCTTAGCGATACTGCGTTAAGGCGGGTTCTCGAGAGTGCGAGGAGGCTGCCGAGTTTTGTCGCCATCCCCGTGGTTGAGGGTTTGTCGTGGGGAGAGTTTGCGGAGATTAACCTGCGCGCCCCGGAACTGCCGGGCATTCATTGCGAGGTCGGACGCCTGCGTTATTATCCCCACGCCGATGCCCTCGCCCACGTGGTTGGTTATGTCGCGCCGGTGCGCAAGGAGGATATTGAGGACAATTCCGATTCACTGTTGCGGATTCCGGAGTTTCGTATCGGTCGCTCCGGCGTGGAGACCCGTTTTGACACATACCTGCGCGGCGTTGCGGGCGCAAGCCGCGTCGAGGTTAACGCGGCCGGACGGATTGTGCGCGAACTCGAACGCCACGAAGGGCAGTCCGGCACCGAGGTTGCGCTTTCTCTTGATTTGCCGACGCAACTCCACCTCAATGAACTTCTCAAGAACGAGAGTGCTGCGGGTGTTGTGATGGATGTTCACAACGGCGAAATCCTCGCGATGTCATCAACTCCCTCGTATGACCCGAACCATTTCAGCATGGGGATTCCGGCCGAAAGATGGAAAGCGTTGATGGGGCATCCGGATACGCCTTTTTTGCACAAGGCCATTGAGGGGCAATATGCACCGGGATCGACATTTAAGCTTGTTGTTGCGCTTGCGGCTTTGGAGGAAGGCCTCGTCAATCCGGACGAGACATATTATTGCTCCGGCAAATATTCGCTGGGCACTCGTGATTTCCACTGTTGGAAGGAACACGGACACGGGCGTCTCGACATGCTCGGCGCGATTATGCGTTCGTGCGATGTTTACTTTTACAATCTTGTGCAGCGCGTTCCCGTCGAGAGGATTGCCGTTATGGCGCGACGCATGGGGTTTGGCGAGAAGTTCGACATTGGCATTCCCGGCGGCAAGCCCGGGCTCGTCCCTTCGCCGCGCTGGAAGCGCGAGGCTCTCGGCGAGAGTTGGTACGGAGGAGAGGATTTGATCACCGCGGTTGGACAGGGGTATTTGCTTACGACGCCTTTGCAGCTTGCCGTGATGGCTGCGCGCATCGCTAACGGCGGCATGGCGGTTTCTCCGCATATAATCAAACGTGTCGGCAACGAGCATGTCAAGCACACGGCGGCGCCCCCGATGGGACTGTCGCCTTCGTCGCTGAAGTTTATTCAGGACTCGATGCATGCGGTGAGCAACGTCCCGGGCGGGACCGCTTACCGCTCGCGTATCATTGACCCTTCAATGCGCCTTGCCGGCAAGACCGGGACGACGCAGGTGCGCAATATCTCGCGGCAAGAGCGCAGAAGCGGCGTCATTAAGAACGAGCACCTTGCGCGCAAATTGCGGGACCATGCCTTGTTTGTTGCCTACGCTCCTTGGAGTTCGCCGCGCTATGCGGTCTCAATTGTGGTCGAGCACGGGGGCAGCGGCTCAAGGGCCGCCGCGCCTCCCGCACGCGATGTTTTGCAATTCCTTCTCACCCGAAAAAAGCAGGGTGCGGTATGATAGCGGTTATATTCCGTGCTTTCGGCCGCAGGGTCTCCTTTTTTGATAAACTCGCCGCCCTTAATTACGTTTTTCTTTTGGTGCTTGTGTTGATTGCGAGCATCGGCGTGCTGATGCTGTATTCGACCGCCGGAGGTTCGATGGAGCATCGCGGCTGGGCGCAGATTTCGCGCTTGTCCATCGGAATGGGGTTGCTTCTGCTCGCCGTGCTCGTCGATATAAGGATTTGGATTAAGATAGCCTATCCGTTTTATTTTTTTATGCTCGGGACGCTTTTTCTTGTCGAGTTTGTCGGTTATCAAAGCATGGGAGCGCAGAGGTGGCTGGATGTTGCAATTTTTTCGTTGCAACCTTCCGAGCCGATGAAGATTGCGCTTGTTCTCGCTCTCGCACGTTACTATCACGACCTTCCCGCCGAGAGAATTATCAGGTTTTCTTCCATGATTGTCCCGCTGGCATTGATAGCGCTGCCGATTGTGTTGTTGCTTCGGCAGCCCGATCTCGGCACCGCGATTTTGACGATGCTGCTGGGGGTCGGCATTTTGTTTCTTGCCGGCGTCCGCTATCGCTACTTCATCTCTGCGATATTGCTCGGGCTTATGAGCCTGCCGTTCATTTGGCAATTTGTCCTGCATCCGTATCAACGGCAGCGCGTCCTGACTTTCCTCTATCCCGAGCAGGACCCTATGGGAGCGGGGTATCACATCCTGCAATCGAAGATTGCGCTGGGTTCGGGCGGCGTGTTCGGGCACGGTTATCTCGGCGGCACGCAAAACCACCTCGATTTCCTTCCGGAAAAAGAGACCGACTTCATCTTCACGGTGCTTGCCGAAGAGATAGGTTTGATGGGTTCGCTTGGACTGATGCTTTTATATTCCATTGTGCTTTTGTTTATGTTTTTAATTGCGAAGCGCAGCAGTTCGCATTTCGGGCGCATGCTTGCGATGGGCCTGGGGGTTAACTTTTTCCTCCATGCGTTTAGCAACATTGCGATGGTGACGGGCTTAATTCCGGTTGTCGGAATGCCGTTGCCTCTTGTTTCCTATGGGGGGTCCGCCATTGTTGCGATGCTGTTCGGGTTCGGCCTTGTGATGAACGTGCATGTTCACCAGAGTATCGGCGCCGGATCCGCGGCGAATCTCGACTTGCGTTGAAATGCAAGGGGGGTATGCTCTTGCTCGTGGGCGTATAGCTCAGTTGGTAGAGCAGCTGACTCTTAATCAGCGGGTCCCGGGTTCGAATCCTGGTGCGCCCACCACGAGCCTTTTTATGTAATATGCACAGGTCTGAAGATACCCTGATTGCCGCCGGATTACAGGGTGGATTCCGCTCCGGAACTAATGTTTTTGCGGGTGCCCGAACAGACATTGCAGGCTGTTCAATAAAGAGCGGCGCGGATGTCAATGCCGAATCTCACGGTGGTAGCATTTCCGTTTCGTTGGATTTTGCCAAGAGACCGTGCAAAGCAGATGTTGTGGAACTTCCTTCGAATCGGAAGGGCAAGCACACGGACGAGAAGGTGCAATGAACGACGAACTCTTTTGGGACGATGACTATGGCATTATTTCAAACATTGCCGAAGCGATCAGGCAGGATTTGAAGAAGGTTGAGATGAGGAAGGACTATGCCGAGATGTGGCGAATTTATGAAAAGCACTCGTAAATTCGTCGGAGAGACATGGTTTAGAGGATTGGACGGATGATGATGCGGCCTTGATGAAACAGGAAAGCACAGGAATCAATGCCGCGACTTTATATCTCTCGCTTCTTTCTGACTTTGATTTTCGAGTGGTGTTTTGAAACATATGTAGGAAAATTGGATGACCGCAGACGGTATCGCAATGTTCCGACTCCCAGTCCTAAAGCCCCGGCAGCGATCTCTTGTGATTCATAGCGAATCCCGTCGACGGTGCAAGACTTGTCCATTGATTTTCTGCGATATTTCTTCGGGGAAGGAGTATTGTCGGCAACCGACCCGCTTGGTGAAAGCCGCCGGTATCCGGAATGGGACGGGCTGTTCATCTTTTGCCGTATTCGTTCCTTGGTTAGCTTTTCCATATCGGCAATCTCTTGCAATGTGGAGTATTTCTTACCATCAACCATGTATCTGTGTTTGGTTGGTTTTGGTGCCTTCTCGATGTCGGCGCAAACATAATCGGGATAATCAAGAGATTTCAACCGACTGAAAATTTTAAAGGCACTCACTCCAGTCTTCTTGGCAGCATCGGAAACGGAAGCATACTTAACTCCCTTAATGGTGCAAGAAATTTTTGATGCAATCATTTTTTTGCGTTTGACTTTTTTGCGATGTTTTGAGATGTAGTTTGGGAAATTGGAAGAACCAAGACGCCTTTTCAATAGCATTACACCTATGCCCAGAGCCTTAGCCGCCGAATACTCGGATTCATAACGAACTCCGTCAATGATGCAAGACCGTCTTTTTCTGGGCATTACACTCTGTCCCGTTTAGATAATCCAGGATTACGGGGGCGCAACATCATCTGCTTCCTTTCCTATTTAAAAAAGTGGTAGGACGTCAGAGGTAAGGGAAAATAACGCCCTGCCAACAAGTCCATTATCCCAAAAGATTCCAATCCGTCAATCAAGAAAAGAAAATTATGTGTCGTTTTTGGGAGATTTTTTATCCGGAATCCTTCTGCTCTTGGTTTACGGGCGGGTTTCTGCCCTGATGAATAGGCTGTTTTCGCCTCTTTTCTCGAAATTCTTTTGTCACCTGGCGGTTTTCGTGCGTTATGAAACTCGCCAATGAAGCCTGCAGGCAAGTTCTGATAAGCAACTTCATCTTCGCGCATATTAATCCACCCAAGCCGCCGGTGGAGAATCACGTTTCCCTTCAAGAACTCCTTAGGACTCTATTTGAGTTCCGGTGCGACCGTGAGCAGATAAGTTGCGATGGCCTCAAGGTCGTCGAGTGTGAGGTGCGAGGTCGCTTCGTTGACGACTTCGCCCATGCTTCCGCCGAGCACGTCACCTTCGGGGGTAATGCCGGTCTCAAGCGCAAAGACGATATCTTCAATGTTCCAGCCGTTTTGCCGCAGCGCTTCGGCAGTGATAGGAGGAATTCGCTCGCCGTTCACATACGCGCCGGCAAGAGCCCCGTCGTGTTTGAGTGCGCCAAGAATGTTGCGCGGCGTATGGCACGCCCCACAATGCCCGGGACCTTCGACGAGATAAGCACCGCGTTCTTCCGGAGACGGCATTGCCCGGGGATGAAAGAACAGTCTGCGCCAAGGCCTCAGCAATGCGCGTTGTGAAAACGGAAAGACGAGCTCGGTTTTTCCGTTTGCGCTTGGGGCGGGTTTGACTTGCCGGAGTGCCGCCCACAGGTCGGCGATGTCCCGGTCTTTCATGCGTGCGTAGAAACCATACGGGAATGCGGGATAATAATGCGCGCCGGAGGGCGATGTTCCTTCGGTCAGGGCGGTAAAAAAATCGGCCCGGCTCCATTTACCGATGCCTTCTTCCAAATGCGGCGTGATGTTCGGGGCATGGAAGGTTCCGAATCCGGTTTTGATGGGGGCGCCTCCGGCGAGAAAGGCGCCGTTTTCTTTCTCGTTGGTGTGACAGGCGACGCATCCGGCAAGCCGCAAAACATAAGCGCCCCGTTGCGGATTTCCCTCAAGATTGGCGCCCCCGCGAGGAATTGCGGGCGGCTCGGAAAACAAGTAGACGCCGACGCCGACGGCAACCGCCACTCCCGCAAACGCCAAAAGGAGAAGCCGGCGTTTCATGATGCTTGCGGTTTAGTTTTTGGCTCGAAAGTCGGTGTGACAGGCGGAACAAGTCTTTGCAACTTTCGAAAACAGGGCACGCAGTTCCTTGTCGCTGCCGTCGCTGCGCGCAAGGTCGGCAAGTTCCTTGCTACCCGCATTCAAGTCGGAGAAGATTTGCTCGAACCTCTTGCGATTGTCGGCAATCTCAATGCGTGCATCGCTGTTGGAATGCTCGAGGCTGTTGTCGGGAAAGAGAGCCGCCGAATCCGTTCCCGAATGTTTTGAGAGAATCCCCGCGGCCTTGATAACGGCGTCACGGTCGTAGGGCGCGTCTCCCCGGAAGATTCCGCCGAGTTGTTTCATCGCCCCGCCGTTGGCCTTCATTTCTTGATGGCGCTGTTCAATCAACGCTTGAACGTCACCCTCCTGCGCCATTGCCGCCGGCAAAACCGCGCCGAGGGCGAGAAGCGTTATGGCAATCGCGATTCTCATCAGTGATCAAGGAAGCTGCGCAATTTTTTCGAGCGCGAGGGATGCTTGAGCTTGCGCAACGCTTTCGCTTCGATTTGCCGAATGCGCTCGCGGGTGACATAGAACTGCTGCCCGACCTCTTCGAGGGTGTGGTCGCTGCTCATGCCGATGCCGAAACGCATCCGCAACACACGCTCCTCGCGTGCCGTCAGGGAGGACAGCACCAGCGTGGTTGTCTCGCGCAGGTTGGACTGTATTGCCGCATCCAACGGCAGCACGGCGTTTTTGTCTTCGATAAAATCGCCGAGGTAACTGTCGTCTTCATCACCGACGGGGGTTTCAAGCGAAATCGGCTCTTTGGCAATTTTGAGAACCTTGCGGACTTTCTCCTTCGGCATATCGAGCTTTTCGGCAAACTCTTCGGGTGTGGGTTCGCGTCCGATGTCGTGGAGCATTTGGCGGGCCACTCTGTTGAGTTTGTTGATGGTCTCGATCATGTGGACGGGAATGCGGATGGTTCTCGCCTGGTCCGCGATTGCGCGGGTGATGGCCTGGCGAATCCACCATGTCGCATAGGTCGAGAATTTATATCCTCGACGATATTCGAATTTGTCGACCGCCTTCATGAGGCCGATGTTTCCTTCCTGGACCAAATCCATCAATTGCAGGCCGCGGTTTGTGTATTTTTTTGCAATCGAGATGACGAGGCGCAGGTTTGCCTCGACCATTTCTTTTTTGGCAATGCGCGCTTCGCGCTCGCCTCGCTGGACGCGCCGGACGAGACGGCGGAAACTTCCGATGTCGAGTCCGGTCTCGGTTATCAGGGCGCTGATTTCACTGCGTATCAGTTTGATGGAATCGCGCTCCGTGCCGGCGAATTCTTTCCAGCCTTTGCCGGATAGCCGGCGCACCCGGCGCAACCAGTTCGGGTCGAGTTCGTTGCCGTGATATTGCTCGAGGAAAACCTTGCGGGGTATGCCTTGTGCATTGGCAAGCCGAAGCAGCCGGCCTTCCCAACCGATGAGCTTTCCGTTGATGATGTGGAGTTGGCCCGTAAGTTTGTCGATGCGGTTGATATGGAGGTGCAGGCCGTTAACCGCATCCATGATCGATTGTTTGAGGCTGTCGTACCGCTTTTGCTGTACGGTTGAGAGTTGCTGTTTTTGGGTCTGGAGTTCGGCGGATTTGTCCTGGAGGCGCCGGAGTTTTTTGTAATCGTTTGAGATGCTTTCGAAGACTTTGAACACTCTCGGCTTGAGTTTGTCTTCCATGCTTTTGAAGGAGAGGCCCGAGGGGTCCTTGCTGTCGTCGGCATCGGAGTCGAGGCTGCCGGCGGGGATTTTTTTAGTGCCAAAGGCTTCGGCGTAGGAAGCCTCAAGGTCGATGACATCGCGCAACAGGGTTCTTTCTTCTTCGAGTTCCTTTGCCCAGATGATGATGGACTGGAAGGTGAGGGGGCTTTCGCACAGGCCTGCAAGCATTTCCGAACGCGCGAATTCAATGCGTTTGGCGATGGCGATTTCACCTTCGCGCGAGAGTAGGAAGACTCCGCCCATTTCGCGCAAATACATCCGCATGGGATCGTCTGTATGGTCAATGGCGGCGACCGGAGTTTCTTTGCTGTCTTCTTCGGAGGAGTCGTCCGCGTTGGCAATTTCGTCCGTGTCGCCGCTGCTGCTGTTGTCGCTGTCGATGTTTCCACTGGGTTCGACAATAATACCGGCTTCGGAGAATGCGGTGATAATCATCTCGATGTTGTCGTTGGAGCGGTCTTCAGGAACGACCATTCGGTTGATTTCGTCTTGCACGGCTTCGCCGCGTTTTTTTGCCGCTTGAATGATTGCGTCGAAATGCTCGGATACGCTTGCGCCGTTTTGGCGCAACGCCTCCTCAATGTCGCCGGAAAGATTGCTGCTCGTATCGGTTTCGTTTTCTGTCATGGACCTCTGACCTATGCTAGTGTTGCCGTTTTGTTTATGTAGGATGTTTGTAGATATTTCAAGTGGTTTTAAGGATTCGGATGCGTTTTTTCGGATTCAAAGCGGGTTTCGCTCCCTTGCGGCTTGGCGAGTCCGTCGTGAAGGTCCCGAAGCCGCTGGTAGAGCGATTCGATCTCGGGCGTCTCCTCGCCGCCTTGCTTGTCCTTGTCGCCGCAGAGCGATGCGAGTTCGGAGGCTGCGTCCGGAATGTCCTTGCGGCGGGTTTGGGCCTTTTGCTCCAGGGCATAGACATGCCGCCAGAGTTCGTCTCCCTGCTCGAGGGTGAAGTCGTCGCGGTGGACTCCTTCGGCGACCATCGGCGATGACCAGTCGCGGCGCTGGAATTCGTCGACCAACCCGCCCAGTGACTTCTCTTTCAGGCGCGAGAGCAACATTTCCGAATCGGCGGCGTCTTCCGAAGCCACTGCCTCAAGCAGAGTGTCGCGCACTGCATCGGCTTCGGGGTCGCTGATATCGAGGGCGCTCAGCTCTTCGCCGTATCGTTCGATAAGTTCGGGAAAGCGCACGCCGAGATAGAGGAGGAGCCGTACGCGCCGGCGGGTTTGCTCGGATGCTCCGGCCAGGGTGTTTCGCCGCGCCGAAAGGCTCGCGCTTGCTTCTTTCTTGCTGCCGAAAAACAAGTTGCGCACGCGCGTTCGCATTGCGGATTGGTAGAAGGCGCGAACTTTGTGGTCCTGGATGCGCGCAACGAGGCGTTGGATGCTTTGCTCAAGCCGGGCGCGCCGTTCGGGCGTGTGCCAGTCGCTTCGGGAAAGTTCCTGCTGCCAGAGCAGTTCGTCAAGAGGGCAGGCGCCTTGTAAAAGGCGGTTCATTGCCTCCGTTCCGGATTGCCGCAAAATATCTTCGGGATCTTGTTCTTTCGGAAGCAGTGCGAATCGCATGGAATGCCCGGGTTTAAGCCGCTCGAGGACGAGCTGCGCGGCGCGTTCCGCGGCGCGGATGCCGGCGTTGTCGCCGTCGAAGCAGACAACGGGTTCGGGCGCCAGGCGCCAGAGCAATTCGATTTGTTCGGCACCGAGGGCGGTTCCGAGCGGTGCGATGGTATGGGAGAATCCCGCCGCCGTCATGGCAATTACATCCATGTAACCTTCGACGAGAATGATGGATTGGGCTTGCTGGGACGGCTTGCGCGCACGCGCGAGATTGTAGAGATTATTGCGTTTTTGAAACAGTAATGTTTCCGGGGAGTTGAGGTATTTGGCGGGAGCGTCGGCGGTGAGTGCACGTCCGCCGAAAGCGATGAGTCCGCCCCGTGTGTCATGTATGGGAAAGATGATGCGGTTTCGAAAACGCTCGTAAGGTTTTTTGTCGCCTTCGCCGAGCGCAACCAATCCCGCGTCAATCATGTGTTTTTGCGAAAATCCCTTTTCGGCAAGATGCGGCGTCAATTTGTTCGCCGGCGGCGCGAACCCGAGACCAAAGAGTTCCCACAGTTCCCGGTTAATGCCCCGTCCGAGCAGATGTTCTTGCGCGGATTCACCTGATTGCTTGCGTAATTGCCGGACGAAAAAATCTTGCGCGGCCTCAAGGGTTTTTCGAATTTTCTCACGTTGTTTTTGCTCCTGTTCTTCCCGCTCAATGACTTCCGGAGTTATCTCGGGAAGCGGGATGCCGAAGCGCGAGGCGAGAGACTTGATTGCTTCGGGGTAGGACAACCTCTCCACTTCCATGACAAAGGAGACAGCATCGCCCTTGGCCTGGCAGCCGAAGCAGTAGTAGAAACCCTTGGCTTCGTCAACGTGGAAGCTTGGGGTTTTTTCATGGTGGAAGGGGCAGCATGCCCACCAATCGCGCCGAGAGGGGTTGGACTTTCCCGCATGCCACTGGACGTAGCGTCCGGCGACTTCATAGAGGTTGGCGCGCGCACGAACCTCTTCAATAAAGGCGGCCGGAAAACGTGAAGTGGCGGCGGGCATCTGCTATTGGAGCAAGTCGCGCACGAGGGTGATGGCTTTAGAAGGATCCATCCGGCCGGGATAGCGCGACTTCAATTCATTCATTACGCGTCCCATGTCTTTCAGGCCGGTGACCTCAAGGCTTTCGATTAACTCTTTTACTGAAGCTTCTAATTCTTCCGGTGATAATTGCTTCGGCATGAAGGATGCGATGATCTCGATCTCTTCCTGCTCTTGTTTGACCATCTCGGCTCTGCCTGCTTGTTCGTAGGAGGCAATGGATTCCTTGCGCTGCTTTGTCATGGTTGACAGCAGCCGGAGAATGTCGTCTTCGGAGATTCCCTCCTTGCCCTTTGTTCGAGCCTCGATGTCACGGTCTTTGATGGCCGCGAGGATGAGTCGCGTGGTTGAGAGTGTTCGCTTGTCCGATTCCTTGAGCGCGGATTTCATACGCTGAGCAAGGGCATCGCGCAGGCTTGCCTGTTGTTCCATGGGGGTGCTTTGTCCGTTTGTTATACAAGGTGAGGTGAGAGTCGCCATTCTAGCACAAATGGAAGGGAATTATCAGCCGAATCAAAAAAACCCCGAAAACCGAGAGAGAATCGGGCTCAATTGCGTTCAAGAGCGGGTCATTTGGCGGTTTTGGCGCGCCCCGTCGTTCCGAGGCAGATTGCCCGTTTACGGGCACGGATGCGGCTGCAGAGGCGCTTTGTTCCCACCCGTTCTGCCATTTCGTGAACTCGCAAACAAACTATCCTTCAAACGCGTTTTGAATTCTTCCCGGAGGATTTCGGGGGATAATGTCGAATTTTCTTTTGGGAGTCAAGTTAAATCTTTTTGATCTGTGCAAAGATTGCTTGACTTCGGCACCGGTTTCCCTAGTATGGTCTCTCGGATTTGCTCTTTATTCCGGTATTTTCGAAATTATGAAACCCCTTCCCAGTGCCGTTCTTGTCCTGACCGATGGAACCATCCTCGTTGGTGACGGAATCGGCGCTCCTGCCAAGGCTGTTGGCGAAGTCTGCTTCCATACGGCAATGACCGGATACCAGGAAATCCTCACCGATCCTTCCTATACGGGGCAAATTATCACCTTCACATTCCCCCATATCGGCAATGTCGGCGCCAACGGCGAAGATATCGAGAGCGCCGATGCCGCCGCCCCGACGACAGCCGGAGCCCTCGTGCTCCGGGCGGACATCACCGCGCCCTCCAACTACCGAAGCATTTCCGGATTGAACGAGTGGCTCTGCGAGCGTGGGATTCCGGGAATCGCCGGTGTCGATACCAGGGCCCTCACGAGACGCATACGCACCAAAGGGATGGCAAACGCCGCAGTCCTCCACGATCCTGACGGCATCAGTGCCGAAGCCATTGACGCCCTTTTGCAGGAAGCAAAGGCCTGTCCCGACATGGAAAACCAGGAACTCGCCCATCAAGCAACAACGAAGGACTCTTACGAATGGTGCAAATTTCCATGGCGGCAGGAACGTGCCGCCGGCAGCAATGCCGCGTTCCGTGTCGTTGCCATTGACTTTGGTCTCAAATGGAACATTTTGCGTTGTTTGAAGGCGCAGAACTGCCACATTGACGTCGTGCCGGCGACGACATCCGCCAAAGAAATTCTCGGGCGCAACCCCGACGGCGTTTTTCTTTCCAACGGGCCGGGTGATCCGCGCGCAACTTTCGAACGCGTCGGCGGTGAACTCAAGCAACTTATCGAAAGCGGCGTGCCTCTATTCGGCATCTGCCTCGGGCACCAGCTTCTCGCGCTTGCTTTCGGAGCAACAACCCAAAAAATGCAGCAAGGCCATCACGGCGCAAACCATCCGGTCAAGCATCTCGAAAGCGGAAAAGTCGAAATCACCTCGATGAACCATGGCTTCTGCGTTGGACGCGACAACTTTCCCGGCACCCTCGAGGAAACACACATCAGCCTGTTCGATAATTCCAACTGCGGCTTTCAAGCTCGGAACAAACCCGTCTTTGCGGTGCAATATCATCCCGAAGCTTCACCCGGCCCCCACGATTCCGCCTATCTCTTCGCCCGCTTCCATTCCCTCATGCAAGACATAAAAAACGGGAACAAGGCGCGTGCCTAAGCGCACCGACATCGAGAGCGTCCTCGTCGTGGGCGCCGGGCCCATCGTCATCGGGCAGGCCTGCGAGTTCGACTATTCCGGAGTTCAAGCCTGCAAGGCTCTTCGACGCGAAGGCTACCGGGTCATTCTGGCGAACTCAAATCCCGCAACCATCATGACGGATCCGGACCTCGCCGATGCAACCTACATCGAGCCCATCGTTCCCCAAACCCTTGCGGCCATCCTCGAGAAAGAACGCCCTGACGCACTGCTGGCAACCATGGGCGGACAGACCGCCCTTAACACCACCCTCGCGCTTGCCAACGACGGCGTCCTCGAGCAACTCGGCGTCGAACTCATCGGAGCCGACCGCAAAGCCATCGAGTGTGCCGAGGATCGCGAACAATTCCGCGATGCCATGAGCGAAATCGGGCTTGAGAGCCCCCGGGCTGCCTTCGCGCGTTCCTCCGAAGAGGCACGCGACGCCTTGGAGCGCATCGGTTTGCCCGCGGTCATCCGTCCGTCCTTCACGCTCGGAGGATTCGGCGGCGGCATTGCCTATAACCGCGACGAATTCGTTTCCCTCACGGAGCAGGGGCTTGCCGCCTCCTTCGTCGGACTCATTTTGATAGAGGAGTATCTGCTTGGATGGAAGGAATATGAGATGGAAGTCGTGCGGGACAAAGCCGACAATGCCATCATCATCTGCTCCATCGAAAACGTTGATCCCATGGGCGTCCATACCGGCGATTCCATTACGGTTGCGCCCGCTCTCACCCTCACCGACAAGGAATTTCAAATCATGCGCGACTCTTCCATTGCCGTTTTGCGCAAGATCGGCGTGGAAACCGGGGGATCAAACGTGCAGTTTGCCGTTAATCCCGAAAACGGCCGCCAGGTCGTCATTGAGATGAATCCGCGCGTGTCGCGCTCCTCCGCGCTTGCATCCAAGGCAACCGGGTTTCCCATCGCAAAAGTCGCCGCGCAGCTTGCCGTGGGATACACACTCGATGAACTCAAAAACGACATCACGCGATTCACTCCCGCAAGCTTTGAGCCGACCCTCGATTATGTTGTTACCAAGATTCCCCGCTTTGCTTTCGAGAAATTTCCCGGTGCCGACAGCGCGCTCACAACGTCCATGAAATCGGTAGGGGAGGTTATGGCCATCGGGCGCGACTTTTCCTCATCCATGCAAAAAGCGTTGCAATCACTCGAGCGCGACCTGTGCGGTTTTGATGAAATCGCGCTTCCGGGCGGCGAGGGCGGTGACGTCAAAAACGCCGTGCGCGGCGCTCTTGCGCGAACCACTCCCGAGACTCCTCGTTTGTTGGCGCAGGCCTTGCGCTTGGGGGATGAGGCGCGGGAGGCTTGTGACGCGTGCGGGTATGACCCGTGGTTTATCGACCGCATCGGTGAAATTGTCGATACGGAAGAAGCATTGCGCTCGAACGGCCTGCCCGGTGATGCAGACGGTTTGCGCAGTTTGAAGGTTGCGGGTTTTTCCGATGCACGACTCGCGTCCTTGTGCTCGATGGAAGAGTCCGAAGTGCGCAGGCGGCGGCACGACCTCGGCGTGCGCCCCGTCTACAAACGCATCGATAGTTGTGCCGCCGAATTTGAGGCCTTCACCCCGTATCTTTACAGCTGCTACGAACAACCGGTCGAGGGGTTGGATGCATGCGAGGCGTCGCCGTCCTCCAAGCGCAAAGTGATTTTGCTGGGCAGCGGCCCCAATCGCATCGGCCAGGGCATTGAGTTCGATTATTGCTGTTGCCACGGCGCTTTCGCGCTCAAGGACAAAGATGTTGAAAGCATTATGATTAATTGCAATCCCGAAACCGTTTCGACCGATTACGATACATCCGACCGGCTTTATTTTGAGCCGCTCAGCCTTGAGCATGTTCTTGAAATCATTGATGTCGAACGGCGCGCCGGCGAGTTGCTGGGAGTCATCGTGCAGTTCGGCGGACAAACACCCCTGCGGCTCGCCCACGCACTCCTCGATGTCGGCGTTCCCATTCTCGGAACTCCTGTTGACGCGATTGACCGCGCCGAAGACCGCGAACGATTTCGGGCGTTACTCGGGAAACTCTCCCTGCGACAGCCCGACAACGCCATTGCCCATGGTGCGCAGGAGGCGTTCGCCGCGGCCGAAACCATAGGTTATCCCCTCGTCATCCGTCCTTCCTATGTGCTCGGCGGCCGGGCCATGGAAATCGTTCATGACCGCTCGCACCTCGAGCGATACATTGACGCGGCGGCGGAAGTTTCCGGAAGTTCGCCCGTGCTGCTTGAGCGATACCTGGCCGATGCCATCGAAGTCGACGTTGACGTTTTGTGCGACGGCGAGGATGTTTTCGTCGCCGGGGTTATGGAACATATCGAGGAAGCGGGGGTCCATTCCGGCGATAGCGCCTGTGTCATGCCGCCGCACTCCTTAAGCGGTGAAATTGTAGCCGAACTTGAACGCCAGTCTTGCGCGCTGGCTCTGGAATTGGGAGTCGTCGGACTTATGAACGTCCAATATGCCATTCGCAACGGCGAAGTCTTTGTGCTTGAAGTCAATCCGCGCGCATCCCGCAGCATCCCCTTTGTCGCCAAAATGATCTCCAAACCCGTCGTTGCAATTGCAACGCGGCTCATGCTCGGCGAAAAACTTGCCGACCTGAAGCTCGCCGCCCCGAAACTCTCCCACGTTGGAGTCAAAGAGGCCGTTTTCCCCTTCGTGCGCTTTCCCGGCGTCGACACCGTGCTCGGCCCCGAGATGCGTTCCACGGGTGAGGCCATGGGCATCGACAGAAACTTCGAAACCGCCTTCGCAAAATCCCAAATCGCCTGCGGTCTGCATCTTCCCAAGGCGGGAGGCGTTTTCATCTCGGTAAAAGACTCCGACAAGCAGGCCTTCATCCAACCCGCAAAAACCCTCACGCAGATGGGCTTCTCCATCATTGCAACCGGCGGGACCGCCCGATGCTTGTCCGAGGCGGGCATCGAAGTCGAGACCGTCAAGAAGGTCCTTGAGGGCAGGCCGCATATCCTTGACGCCATGAAAGACAAACGCGTCCAACTCGTTTTTAATACGACGGAAGGCGCTCAATCCCTTGCCGATTCTCTTTCGCTGCGGCGTGCGGCCCTCGGAATGTCCATTCCCTATTGCACAACGCGTGCAGGTGCGGTAGCAATGGTCCATGCCATTCGGGCGATTCTCGACACCAACGGCGGGCGTTTTAATGTCGTCTCGCTCCAGGAACTCGAACAAGAGCGTACAGGCCAAAATGTGCTAAAATAACCCGTCCCGAACGATAAAGTAGAAACCGAAGTAGAAGCTATGGACAGAATTCCCATGACACCCGAAGGGCACGCCTCCCTTGAGGAGGAACTCCATCGGCTCAAATCCGTCAAACGTCCCGAGATTATCAAGGCGATTGAGGAAGCCAGAGCCCACGGTGATCTCTCTGAAAACGCCGAATATCATGCCGCCAAGGAGGCGCAAGGCCTCAACGAGCGCAACATCGCAAAGCTGGAAGATAAACTCTCCCGCGCCGATATCATCGACATCGACAAGCTCAGCGGTGACAAGGTTGCGTTCGGCGCATGGGTGTGCCTGCTGGACCAAAACGACGGCACCCGGCGAGACTTCAAAATTGTCGATGAAGCCGAAGCGGATGCTCGTCAGGGCCGCGTCTCCATTAATTCGCCCATCGCGCGCTCGCTCATCCGTCGCGGCGTGGGCGACAGTGTCGAAGTCGTTACGCCCGGAGGAAGCCGGTTTTACGAAATTCTTGCGGTCGGATACGGTGCCAGTCCGCCGGAAGTCTCCGACATCGTCCGCAAGCCGAAACCGCCTGCCAAGAAGGAGACGCAGATAAAGAAGCCTGCACCGAAGAAGCCCGCGGCGAAGAAATCAGCCGCGAAAAAAACTGTCGTGAAAAAGAAAGCCGTTGTGAAAAAGAAAACCGTAGCAAAAAAGAAATAAGCGATTTGTCTTTACGAGTATCCCCCAGAGGTTTGCTGAGAGCGTAGGTTAAATTCTTTCCGGTGCGATATACATCGCGAGTTTCCTTTATAAATTTAGTAAATTTCGGATTTACTCTAACAGAGTAGTTGCAGGCGGCTAAGCCAATTCCGTCGCGTTCTTGCATCGCGACGAAGATGCTACTTTCTGTAGAGTTTGTCTCTTGATTTTGAATGTGATTCAATGAATTGCGGTTCGCACTCTGCATCAAAAGTTTTTCGCGAACGTTCGGGTTATTGCGGTTTGTGATGTGTTTGGTAATGACGCCAACAAGGATGACCGGATGTTATGGGCGATGAGACATGCTGGAACAAAGTATCTGCAGGATTGGGGTCGGTAAATTTTCTACGAAGTTTTTCCCTCGATTCCTTGTCTTGCTCTGTCACAAGACTTCTTTTAACCTTTTTTCCATCAAAATACGTGGAACGTTAAATATCTCAGCGAGCTGGGAAGACGAATAATGAGGGTAGAATTTTTTAACTAACACCCGGGGTAAGAGCAAACATGTTGCAAAATAATCTGCCTCTCTTTCCATGTGGTCGCTAGAACTGTCATTTGCAATTGCTCTTCTCTTTGGCATAAACACGTATTTTTCCGGATCGGCGACGTAATCATCTTTGTGAAGAATCCAATGGCCAAGTTCATGAGCGGCCGTAAAATATTGCTTTTTTGATGCGTCCTCTTGGTTCAGGTATATATTGTCGCTGTTGAAATCACAAAATCCCGAAAAAGTATCTGCAAGTTCTTCAAAGTCTGCCGTATACACCTCTACCTTGTTCTCCCGTGCAACTTCATAGACGGGAACCGGAGGTTCAAAATACGCCTCTGTAAATTCATCGGCCTTTTTCTCTATCTCCATGCGCTTGTTATCATCCATGATATGTCTCCCTACATGCCCAATCCCCAGCATCTTACTAGCCTTCTCGGTGGCCAGATTCGGACTGTATCATTAAGTTGCCTTCGATTCCAATCCCAAGTTACTTTTGGTGCTACCAGCAGATTCGTGTATTGCTTTTTTGTTTGTCGTCTCTTTTTTTGTCGTTGGCGTCTGGTGCTTCCAAGCGTGAAATGCGGAATCGGACCCAAGGGATTCCGATGGAAGATAATTATGGATTTGACAATAGTTGGCAAGCGGACGAAAACTCAAAGGAGGCTTTATATCGCAATTCAAATACATGATAACTGTTTATTTTTCAAAACTCTAAAACCGAAGTGTTACGAGTGTCCAGCTGCTGCTTAATTAGAATTGTGTCTTGAATAAAAGTAATATCGAAGCAGTAAAAATAACCCAAGAGACGACCACCCATTCAAAAGACCAGAAATATACGCATGAATTTGCATAACTTGTTCTTTTGACAACCACCAAAGTTTCTCACCTACGAGCATATGATATAACCATGTAAACAGGGCGGCAATAACACCCACCGTTGTTATAATAATAAAAACTACAGTAACCAATGGTATCAAACGCCCGCCTCGTTGAATGGAATTAAGTATTATTTGATGTACTGTTAAGAGAATTTCATCGCTCTCGACCCTATACATTTCTTCAGATAGACTCAGCGCTTCCCCTTTTGGCGCAGGAATATCTTCTGGTATATTTTTTGGTAACGAAGTGTTCAAAAGACTTATGTTCCGTATCCAGTCTCAATAATCCCTTCGTAATATGCTTTGATTGAGGCATCCGGGATAATAGCAGAAAAACGGAATGTTTTGTCATACACTTCTCTCCAAGGAGTTCCTTTTTGATGGGTCAAATTTGTTAAATCTAAACCACTGAATTTTTTGTATGCCTTCCAAACTTTTTGAACAAATAATTTCTCATGATCATCAAGAGGTGGGCCATCGTATCGCAGAGATTCTCTGATTGGAGAGCCTTTATATTTTTTTAAATCATGATAAAGTGCCGGAATGACGGGGCCATATTTCCACGCTTCAATCTTCTCTCGGAAAAGTTTTCCTTTACCGTACCCTAAATAAAATCCATAAGCGATATAACACAACTTTATCAGTTTAAGGGGTGTCATATCCTCACGTTCCTCAAGCGCCTCGTTGTTGAATACATCAGCCACAGCGAAGACTGAATTTACTTGCTGTTGCATTTTATTCCTCCTGCTCTTTGTGTCCGTGATTCGTAACGTGCGGAAATTGTATCCCAATTGAATGTCCCATGTCAACTCATTAAAGGAGTGCTAATATCCGAAAGTGCACGTGCCCCCTGTCAACTTACTTTCCCTGTGCAGCTTGGTCATATTAGGCTTAGGGCTCAAACCGGCTTGATAGAGGTGAAGTCTTTTTTGAACCTCGAAATTTGGTAACGACATCGGGGATGTTCTGATATTTTTACCAATCCATCATGCAACTCTTGCATGGTTGCAGCACTTTCGTAAAGGATTCTATCAAGCGGCCAGAGAACGCCATGACATTCGACCGCATTGTTCTCAGCAGGTTGTCGAAGAGTTTTTATCTCCGGATAACAATATCCAGTTTCGTGTTTGTGCGAGCGCAAGCACAAAGCTATCTGAAGTGGAAAGTGCCGTTTTCTCCCGTCGATATTTAACGGCTAGTGAAACCAACTGTCACCCAATCTCTCGATGGAAAGCCCTAGTTCGATTAAATTCCCTCTGTCATACTCTTTCAATTCATGTTCGTGCATCAGGTTTGGAGCAGTAAACCGAAACGATAAATTGAAACATGCCTCCAACAATCCGCCACGCTCAAGGTCGATAAGAACGGAGGTGTCGGAGACTAATCTCCGTACCAACTTAATCCTTTACTGCTACGAAGTTCATCGGGAGAATTAACTCCTCACTATGCAGTTGCCCAAATCGTGAACTGAAATTTCAAGCAATTCTGCCGCTTTCGACTCTGATATTGCTCCCTCCGCAAGCGCCCTGAGCGTTAGGCGCTTGAAGCGCACCGGGTTCTCGCTGGGAAGGGAGTCGGGTTCCTTATACGGCGGGCTGCGCCAACCGAGGCGGTCAAATTCGTCGAATAGACGCTTAAATAGAGTTCGTTTGAAAATGCCGAGGTCTTTGCAACGATAAGTAACCGTTTGAACACTGGCGCCAAAGATCTGTTTCAAGAAGAGCAGTTCATCGCTTCTGATTGACGTGCGGTGTTTGCCAATTTCTGCCCAAAGTGTATCCCGCGGCATGAGAAAGGCTCCGGCGAAGCGGTGCGCCGCTTTTTCTTCGTTCACTCTGTTCGATACATCCATAACCATGTGGCCTAATTCACGGGCAAGTGTAAAACGTTGCCGTTCTCCCCGGTCTTCGCGATTAACGGCAATGACAGGAATTTCATCTTTTTCGGCGCGGCGTGCGCGTGCTGTCAGTCCATCAATGTTTGTCAAACTGACGGAAAAAATCTTGATTCCTTTTTCTTCTAATAACTCGGCAAGATTTGGGATAGGGGTGATGCCAAGATCCCACTCTCTGCGCAAGTTTATCGCTGCAAGTTCAGCCTCGGACACGTCCCGGGTGACCGGATATGGAGCTTCAGGCGGTTTGTGCCACTTGATGTTTTGCATGCCGAGTATCTCCTCGACTGTGAGGTATCGCTCCACTAAGTGCAAAATCTTGGCTTCAACCTGCGTTTCTTCACGTTTGTTCGTAATTCTTTTTTTCGGAACTCTATTGTCTCTAAAATTATCTCCGGGTCTCCAATCATGTAGTCCACAGAGACTCCAAGAGCAAAGGCGAGCGCGATTAGAATGTCCGAACTGGGCATCGATTCGTCACGTTCGTATTTCCCAATTGCTTGTGCCGTGACGAGGTTTTCAATTTTCGCTTCCAGTTCCCTCAGAGAAAGTCCTGCTGCCGAGCGAGCGAGTTTAAGTCTTTTTCCTATCACAGGGTTCCTCCGATTTTTACAGTTTACAAATAGACATTATAAAATTCAAATTGTAAACCTTGAATTTAGAACCAGCAGGGCAGGAGAAAAAGACTTTATTTTTGACGTGGTGTTTAAGTCCTTATTACAATAAAAAAATTGTATTGCTTGAAGAAATCGTGTCAACTCTTCCGCATGGATTTTTTGACGGCAGACTTACAAAAAAACACGACTGCATTGCGAGTGCATACATGAAGAATTTTATCTTTGCCTCACTGCTGGCTACAGCATTGTTCACTGTGACGTTTGCCGTAAATCTTCAAGCTCCCCTGTACAATGTTTATGCTGTTGGTAGCAGTGTCGGCGTAACTGCCGTCACTCTTGCCTTTGCCGCTTATGTCGCCGGACTGATGCCTACGCTTATGTTGTTAGGTGGTCTTTCCGACCGGATAGGGCGCCGCATCCCGATAGCCATAGCACTTCTGTTCGGTCTCATAGCGACGTTTCTTTTGGTCATTTTTCCGATTTGGGAGATGCTGGTGCTTGCGCGTTTCATGCTCGGCATGGGAACCGGCTTCGCCACCACCGCAGGAACAGCATATATGACGGAGATTCTTGGAGAAGCAAAAGCCAAACAAGCCGCCCTTCTCGTAACATCGGCAACTTCGCTCGGATTCGGCGGCGGCGCGCTCGCCACGGGTATTTCTTTGAATTTACAAGGAGGCACGATTGCGCCGGCTAGTTTCATCGCACTGTTCATTCTTGCATCGACACTGTCCGTCTTTGTTTTGTTTCTTCCCCGAGTTGATGTCCCTAAACGGGTTTCTTTGTTACGCCTTCCGGTTTTCCCGCCGCATACATGGCCTTATGGAATCGGCTTGGCTTTAGCCTGGTCGGCAACAGGTATGACCATTGCAGTTGTTCCGCTTCAGTTGGAAGCGCAAGGGTTTGCCGCCTATACCGGCGTGATCATCTTCCTTTCGATTTTTATCGGCTTCCTGTGCCAGCCCATCGCTCGCCGCATGGAAGGTCGGGTAGCGCTTCTCATCGGCTATGCGTTAGTTCCTATCGGGTTCTTAGCACTTGTCGGCGGTTTCTGGAGTCAATCAATTCTTCTCATACTCGCGGGAACCTGCATCACCAGTTCAGCGAGTTACGGTTTTACCTATCTTTGCGGCTTATCGGAGTTTTCCCTGCGTGCTTCTGAAGACCGCGCCCGCGCAACGGCTGGCCTCTTTGTATATGCTTATATGGGTTTCTCTTTACCCGTCATTGCAAGTGGCGTGCTTGCGGACATGTTTGGATCACTTCTTGCGTTGAGTTTGTTCCTTGTCTTCCTGTTTATCGTCTCTTTTCTTGTTATCGCTATTTGGAGATTCCAGGCACGATATGAAGAAGTCAAATCTGTGCAACCGGAGGATTCTAGGTGCATTGACGAATAATTTTTTTGGGCTGGTTCATCCGCTCGCCATACTGATTAACCGGCAAGCGCAGTCCATGTCCGACTTCCTGACAGCGCGATATTGTCTTACACTGTGCTTCAGCATGCACATAACAAATACATTTGGGCTATCCCGCCCTTCTTGTAGCGCAGGGGGCGTTTGTTTTCCAAGAGCGTTTACGCAGGATATACCGATTGTGGTTGCGGAAGCGGACATAAAATCGGCCATTAATATTCTATCAATTCATCTAATTATGTAGTATCTATGAAAATATGAGCAATTCGGAAGTGGACATAAAAGCGGACACAGAAACGATGGACGATGGGGAGTCTGAAGGCCTCATGGAGCCATTGCTTATACACGGAAGTTCCCGGCATCGGACAGATATAAACGATTTGGTTGTCGATTTGGTTGCACGGTCTTCCAGTTTTCGGCACAGCCTACCGGAGGGTGTACTCAAGTCTCTGGCAGATTTAGTTCGCTCGATGAACTGTTATTACAGCAATTTGATTGAGGGACACAATACGCATCCTATCGATATCGAGCGCGCCCTTAAGAACGATTACAGTGCTGATACCCGCAAGCGAAACCTTCAGACCGAAGCCAAAGCACATATTGCGGTTCAGAAATGGATTGATGACGGGGGGCTTTTAGGTCGCGCAACGACCAAGGATGGAATCATTGAAATACACCGACGTTTTTGTAAAGAACTACCGGAAGATCTACTTTACGTTGAGCAGCCTGATACAAAAGAACGTTTGCTCGTTACACCGGGTGAGTTGCGGACAAGTTATGTTGAAGTGGGACGGCATGTTCCTGTTAGCCCCGGATCGTTAACGCGATTTTTCGACCGGTTTGAAGAAGCTTATACAGGCCTCGGTAAGGCCGACACGATAGTAGCAGTAGCGGGTGCACATCATCGGTTTTTATGGATTCATCCATTTTTGGATGGTAACGGTCGTGTCGCTCGGCTGATGTCTCATGCAATGTTGCTTGAAACACTAAATACGGGCAGCATTTGGTCTGTTTCTAGAGGGTTGGCACGCGACGAAAAGGCATACAAAGAACATCTTAGGGCTTGCGATATGGAACGCCGGAACGATTTGGATGGGCGTGGAAATTTAAGCGAAGAGGCTCTGGCCGAATTCACACGTTTTTTTCTCGAAATATGCCTCGACCAAATTAAGTTTATGGAGTCGTTGATCGAGTTAAAACAATTACGTGAACGCATTTTAGCATGGGCGAGCAAGGAAATCCAAGCAGGTGAGTTGCCTGCAAAATCTGCCAAGGTTCTTGAAACGATTTTGTATCGAGGAGAATTGCCAAGAGGCGAAATTGCAGAAATTGTTGGCAGTGGTGAACGACAGGCAAGGCGCGTAACTTCAGCGTTGATAGAAAAGGAAGTGGTGACCTCGAAAAGCATGCGTGCATCTCTTCGGCTTGCTTTTCCTGCCCGGCTTGCCTCACAGTGGATGCCCGGCCTGTTTCCTGAACAAGTTGGCGAATAAATGCCGTTCGTTGATTTTAGTAAAGTCCGCCAGATCCAGCAGTCCCGTTTGCATGGTGACTTCCTTACCGATAAGGCTAATGTCGTTCGGTAACTCGGGCACGCGGGCGGTAATTCCCAAATCTTATCCTGTACACCGTAGGGGAAGTTTAATCGCGTAGTTGCGTTTCGTGCAGCAGTTCGGCGATTTGTATCGCGTTGAGGGCTGCGCCTTTGCGAAGGTTGTCCGATACGACCCACAGACTCAATCCATTCTCGACGGTCGGGTCGCGGCGAATGCGCGAAATAAAAGTCGCATCCGAACCAACGCAGGAAATCGGCGTGATGTAATCTCCTTCGTCACCGATGTCGACAACCTCGCAGCCCGGGGCGGCGCGTAAAATCTCTCGAGCCTCTTCAACATCCACGGAGCGTTCGAATGAAACATTCACCGCTTCGCTGTGGCCGATGAAAACCGGAACGCGCACGCAAGTTGCCGTCAAGGGAATCTCTTCGCCTATGATTTTGGATGTTTCCGCCGCCATCTTCCACTCTTCCTTTGTCGATCCGTCATCCAAAAACACATCGACATGCGGCAACACATTGAATGCGATCTGTTGAGCGAAGGCGTTGCACTCGGCGTCTCCGCCCGCAAAAATCTCGCGAGTCTGCTCGAATAACTCGTCCATCGCCTGCTTGCCCGCACCCGAAACCGATTGATAGGTTGCCAGGCAGACGCGTCGAATGCCGGCGTAGTCATGCAAGGGCTTGAGTGCGAGCACCAACTGCGCGGTCGAGCAGTTCGGGTTGGCAATCAGGTTGCGTTCGCGGTAACCCCCGATGGCTTCGGGGTTGACCTCGGGAACGATTAGGGGAACATCGGGGTCCATGCGAAAGCACGAAGCGTTGTCAATCACCACCGCGCCTGCATCGCCGACTCTGCCGGCCCATTCGTGCGAGATCGCCGAGCCTGCCGCAAACAGGGCAATGTCGGTGCCGGAGAAGTCGAAACTTTCGAGTGCCTGGACATCGAATTCTTCCTCGCCGCACTCGACTTTTTGTCCGACCGAGCGGGCCGATGCCAGCGCCGCAATGCTGTCGGCGGGAAAATCGCGCTCGGCCAGAATGCGCAACATTTCGCGTCCGACGTTTCCCGTTGCACCGACAACCGCTATCCGATATCCCATCGTTCCCGTCCGTATTGCTTAAGATGCCGCCGCGTTTGATTCCAGACGGCTGACGATGTTCTCGCCCATTCCCGAAGTTGAGACTTTCTCGCAGCCTTCTTGCCAGATGTCCGCCGTGCGAACGCCGTCCTCAAGGGTGTCATTGACGGCTTGCTCAAGCAGGGCGGCATCCTCGTTTCGATTGAAACTGTAACGCAGTGCCATTGCAAACCCCAGAACGCTTGCAATCGGGTTGGCGACACTCTCGCCGGCGATATCGGGAGCCGAGCCGTGCACGGGCTCGTACATTGCCGCCCGCCGCCCGTCCTTATCCATCTCGCCCAGTGAAGCCGAGGGCAGCATCCCCAGCGAACCGGTGAGCATCGCGGCTTCATCCGAGAGCATGTCGCCGAAGAGATTGTCGGCAAGGATGACATCGAATCGTTTGGGACGGCGCACCAATTCCATCGCGCAGGCATCCGCAAGCAGGTGTTCGAGTTGCACGTCGGAGTACTCGCGCTCGTGCGTGCGCGTGACCTCCTCGTGCCACAGGATTCCGGTTTCCATGACGTTGCGCTTTTCCACCGAGGTTACCAGGGAGCGGCGCGTCCGCGCCAGCAGAAAGGCCACTTGGGCGATGCGGCGAATCTCCCGGGAGTCGTAGCGCTGGGTGTTGACGGCGGACTTCTCGCCGTTGCCGAGGTCTTCGATTCCCCTGGGCGTTCCGAAATAAATGCCGCCGGTAAGTTCGCGCACGATGAGGATATCGAGTCCTTCCACGAGTTCGCGCTTGAGCGAAGAGGCGTCTGCCATTGGCGCAAAGCAAATGGCCGGACGCAGATTGGCGAACAGGTCGAGTTCCTTGCGCAGTTTCAACAGTGCGGCTTCGGGACGTTGCTCGAAGGGAACGTCCCGCCACTTCGGTCCGCCGACCGCGCCGAGCAAAACCACGTCTGCGCGTTTGGCCTTCTCGACGGTTTCATCCAGGATGGCGACTTCGTGGGCATCGTAGCACGCGCCGCCGATGAGCGCGTCTTCGATTTCAACGTGCAGGTTTCGCTTGCGCGCAAACCAATCGATGACGCGGCGCACTTCCTCCATGACTTCGGGGCCGATCCCGTCGCCCGGAACAAAAAGTATCGAATGGGTTCCGGACATGGCTAGATCCAGGGCTGTTCGGTTTTTCTTTTTTCCTCGAATGCGCGGATGTCGCCTTCGCGTTGGAGGGTGATGCCGATGTCATCGAGTCCTTCGAGCAGGTGATTCTTGCGTGCGGCCTCGAGGTCGAATCGAACAGGTTTGATGCCGGGGGTCTCGATGGTTTGCGTTTCAAGGTCAATGGTGAAGTGGTTGCTGTTGTTGTTTTCGGCCTGCTGCATGAGTTCGTCGATTTGTTCCTGCGGCAGGGTGACCGGCAGGATGCCGTTCTTGAAACAATTGTTGTAGAAGATATCGGCGAAACTCGGTGCGATAACCGCGCGCACGCCAAAATCCAGCAACGCCCACGGTGCGTGTTCGCGCGAGGAACCGCATCCGAAATTGTCGCCGGCAATCAAGATGACCGCATCGCGATAGGGTTTTTGGTTGAGAACGAAATCCTCGCGTTCCCTGCCGTCGGGCGTGTAGCGAAGGTCGAAGAAAAGACTCTTGCCCAGGCCGCTTCTCTCGATGGTGGTGAGAAACTGCTTGGGGATGATCTGGTCGGTGTCGACATTAATCATCGGCAACGGCGCCGCAATGCCTTCAAGGCGTTTAAACTTGTCCATGGCGGAAGTATCGCGCCACACGGGCGTATCGTCAAACGAAATGTTACCAAAAATTCATCTTGCGGATAACAATCGGTAACCTTGTTTGAGTCACACTGCGCGCCATGAGTAAGAAACACCTGATTCACCCCACTCACCCTAGGGCCGGTGCGCGGCTTCTTGTTGCCTTAGCCGCCGCCGGCGTCCTGGGTTTTGCCTTCGGGATTTCCCCGTTTCCCGCGGGCAGCGCCCATGCCGTTGAAGAAACCGGGAGTTCGGTCGAACCCGTTCGCGTGCAAAGAGGAAATGTGCAGGAGGGATTCGCCGATCTTGTCGAGAGCGTTTCGCCTGCCGTGGTCTCGGTGCGCGTTGAGCGCGAGGTTGCGCCGTCGAACGCGTCCTACGATGCGCCCGAAAATTTCGGACTTCCCGAAGGGCATCCGATGGAGAAATTCTTCCGCCGCCACTTCGAGAGGCGCGGCGGCGAATCGCCTGTTCCCCGCAATCCTTCCCGCCGCCACAGAACGATGGGGCAGGGTTCGGGATTCTTCATCTCGCCCGACGGCTATGTGGTCACCAACCATCACGTCATCAAGGACGGCGAGCGTTTTGTTGTCGTTCTCCATGATGGCGAGGAGCATGACGCCGAGCTCGTCGGCATTGACCCCAAGACCGATCTTGCGCTTTTGAAACTCGATGCCGGCGAGGACTTCTCTTATGTCTCGTTTGCCGAAGAGGATGATTTGCGCGTCGGCGACTGGGTTGTTGCGGTCGGCAATCCGTTCGGCCTGGGCGGGACGGTCACGAGCGGGATTGTTTCGGCGCGCGGGCGCGACATTGGTGCGGGTCCCTATGATGATTTCATCCAGATTGACGCGCCCATCAACCGCGGCAATTCCGGCGGGCCCACTTTTGACCTTGACGGCGAGGTCGTCGGCGTGAACGCCGTGATTTTTTCGCCGAGCGGCGGAAACGTGGGCATCGGCTTTGCGATTCCCGCAAGCGTCGCACAGGACGTCATTGCCGAGTTGATGGAGAACGGCGTTGTTTCACGAGGATGGCTCGGCGTTCAAATCCAGCAAGTTGACAAGGACATTGCCGCGTCTTTGGGGGTTGAGGAGAGCGTCGGCGGCGCGATTATCTCCGAAGTTGTTCCCGATTCGCCCGCCGATGCCGCCGGGTTGCGCTCGGGCGACGTGATTTTGGGCGTTGACGGCGAGGACATCAAGCGTCCGCGCCGGCTTTCCCGCCGGATTGCATCCCTGGATGCCGGGGCCGCCAGCGACATTCGAATCTGGCGCGACGGCGAGGAGCAGACCGTGCGCGTCGTTCTCGGCGAGTTGCCGAGAGACGAGGTTGCCGCATTGGTGCAGGAAGCTCTTGAGGAAGCCCTGGGGCTCCGCCTCGAGCAAACCGACGAGGGCGTTGCCGTCGTCGGGGTTGACCCCGGCAGCGAGGCGGCACGCAAGAATATCTCCGTCGGTGACATCATTGTCTCGGTCGGAGTAAAGGAGGTCGCCAGGCCCGAGGACTTCCGCGAGAGTCTGGAAAGCGCTCGTTCCGAGGGTGTCGAGTCCGTTCTTATACTTTTGCGTCGCGGCGGCGCCCAACACTACGTCGCACTGCCCGTCAAGGATGCCTAGGGGAGGCGGGTAGAAGAGATTATGCGTCGGCGGGTCGCTGTATAGTATCCCCCTGACCCGTCGGCGCGCCTTCTTTTTATGAATGATTTAGGTTATACTTCCGAGTTTGCGTCCCGGACTGCATCTCAGAAGGATACCTTTGTGCATATTTTACTTATCGAGGACGACAAGGAAGCGGCCGAATACATCCTGAAAGGATTGCGCGAGTGCGGCCATGTGGTCGACCACGCCGGCGACGGCGAGGACGGGCTGCACATTGCGCGGACCGGCAATTTTGACGTGCTTATCGTGGACAGGATGCTTCCGCGTTTGGACGGGCTTTCCGTCGTGCGAGCCCTCCGCGCCGAGCAGGTTTCGACGCCGGTGTTGTTCTTGAGCGCGCTGGGGGAGGTCAATGACCGCATCCGCGGTCTGCGCTCGGGCGGAGACGATTATCTCGTCAAGCCCTTTGCGTTTGCCGAGCTGCAGGCGCGCATTGAAGCCCTTGTCCGGCGCGGCAACGTCTTCGAGGCGGTGGAGACGAAGATCTCCTTTGCCGATCTTGAAATGGACCTTCTTGCGCGGACGGTCACCCGGAGCGGGCGTGCGATTGAATTGCAGCCGCGGGAATTCCGGTTGCTTGAATATCTCATGCGCAATGCCGGGCAGGTGGTCACACGGACCATGCTGCTCGAGAATGTCTGGGAGTACCATTTCGATCCGCGCACCAATGTCATTGACGTGCACATCTCGCGCTTGCGTTCGAAGATAGACAAGAACTTTCCGACCTCGTTGCTGCATACCGTTCGCGGTGCAGGATATTCCCTCCGTGTCAATCCGTAAGATTTTTGCAACCTCGGCGTTTCGCATGGCGCTGTTGTATATGCTGTTATTCAGTGCGTCGGTCAGCCTGCTGCTCGGTTATGTTTACTGGAGCACGGTGGGCTATCTCACCAGCCGGACGGACGCGGCCGTTATCGGGGAGATCGAGATGCTTGTCGACCAGTACCGCCGTTTCGGGCTGTCTTCCCTCATTCGCGAAGTCGATAGTTCGCGCCATCCCGGCGAGAACGTCTATCTTTTGGTCGGCCCGGACGGGATGTTCCTCGCGGGAACGTTGAACGTTCGTCCGCTGCCGACATATGCCGGAAACAATTGGATAGAGTTCGAGCATTACCGTCCCGGCGGAAGCGGCAGAGAGGTTATTCTTGCCCGCGCCCGTGCGGTAATTCTTCCCGGCGGATTGTATTTGATGGTCGGCAGGGACGTCCGCGACCAGCGCGAGATTGAGCATCTCATAACCGGCACGCTGGCGTGGTCGCTGGGTTTGACGGTGCTGCTGGGTTTGGTGGGCGGCGCTTTGGTGGGCCGCAACGTGCTGCGTCGAATTGACGCGATTAACTCGAGTATTCACGACATTATGGAGGGGGATTTGTCGCGCCGGCTGCCGACACAGGGCATCGGCGACGAACTGGACAGGCTTTCGTACAATGTCAACGACATGATTGACCGCATCGAATCGCTGATGGAGGGGATGCGCGAGGTCAGCGACGATATCGCGCATGATTTGCGTTCGCCCTTGAACCGGATGCGTTCGCGTCTTGAGTTGGTGCTGATGACCAAGGGCAAGAACGGCGATGTAGCGGCGGAGCAGCACCGGGCGTTGCAGGACGCGATTGGCGATATTGACGAATTGCTGCGCCTGTTTGATTCGATGCTTTCGATTGCGCGCCTGGAGGCTTGCGTGGAGGAAAGCCAGTGGGAGCGTTTGGATTTGGCCATGGTCGCGCGCGAGGTCGGTGAATTGTACGCGCCCGCCGCCGAGGAAAGCAACGAGGTCTTGAAGTTCGAGCTGGAGGACTCCTTGATGATTCGCGGGGTTCGGGAGTTGCTGGGACAGGCGATATCCAACCTGATAGAAAATGCCATTCGCTACGGGGGAGAAGCCGACGGGAACGGCCGGCAGGGACAAATCGAAGTTCGAGGCCGGCGCGAAGGGAAGAATGTGTTTTTAGAAGTTCGCGACCGGGGCAGGGGGGTTCCGGCACAGGATCGGGAACGGGTGTTTGACAGGTTTATTCGCCTGGATTCGTCGCGCAACACAAGCGGTTCGGGTTTGGGATTAAGTCTGGTGCGGGCGGTTGTGCGTCGCCACGGCGGCGATGCCTGCATGAAGGACGCGGACCCGGGCTGCCGAGTGATTCTCCGTTTTCCTTCGGCCGATTCGATTCCGGCGCGCAAAATCGAATGAAAAAAACCGGCGCACAGCGAGGGTATTTTGGGGAATTGCTTTTTTTAATTAGTCAAAGGGTTGAAAAAATGACTAAAATGTCCCCGCGTTGATGCGCGTCCGGTTGCTCCGGTTTTCGGGGCGTCTGCCGGGGGAT
Source organism: Hyphomicrobiales bacterium (assembly GCA_026708545.1). Taxonomy (GTDB): domain Bacteria; phylum Pseudomonadota; class Alphaproteobacteria; order JAPOUT01; family JAPOUT01; genus JAPOUT01. The sequence continues at coordinate 506 of JAPOUT010000098.1, read as the reverse complement.
GCATCGGTGACATGATCCATGCAGGATTGGAAATACAAGGAAGGTGAAGAGTAAGGTAGAAATCTAAGGTAGAGTTTGTAAGATGAGTTTCCGCGATAGTTTTATCGCGCTGGAATCTCGTTTGTATCGTAGAGTCTTGGTTGCTGATTGCAACGAGTTATTCCTTTCGCGCGCAGTGAAAGGGAACAGTCCGGAGTGTTTTCATACGCGTGGTGACCGTTCCCACACCCGGGTTTTATTAAAAGCCCGCTGGCCTTTTCCTGAAAAATCTTTCCATTCTTCCCGCGCAAAAATGCGGGAAAGCGTCTGCCGGGACGCGCCATGCGGCGCGGTTGTCCCGGGAGGGCCGGTGTCGTGAGCGCGCGGTTCGCGACAGCCGCCCTCCGCACGCGCGTTTTTTGCGTGCGCGCCTCGTGGTGGGCATGCTTTGCGTTGCTGTCTCCCTTTGTGCTGCTTTCCTCTTCCTCGGAGGCGGAGGACATTGCGCCCTGGCGCTCGGCCCTTGA
>JAPOUT010000052.1 GCA_026708545.1 Hyphomicrobiales bacterium | reverse complement strand
AACTGAAAATTCGCCCGGAAAATCGGCGCGAATCGGCGTTTTTGGACGCTTGGGCATGTGCCATAAAGTAAGGGGAGCATCGGTAATACGTGGAGCCTCGTGGTATGCCGCCAAAGGCGTCCGTTATTAGTGGCCTGCAACGGAGCGGGGGGAGTTTGGCATTTCTGCCGCGGAACGTAATGCTCCATTTTAGGGGTTGCCTTTTTCGCCGTATTCGGCTAGCCTCCCGCACATGTCCCAGACTAAAGAAACCACCGACGCCCTTGAGACCGAACCGCGTAGCGGCTTCGGCAAGGGGGCGGCTCGTGCGCTTCGTCGTGCGGGAAGATTGCCGGGGGTGATTTACGGCAGCACGGGCGAGAGCGATTCCTTCTCGTTGGATTATCGCGCCGTTGAGCGTCGTTATCTCACAGGCTCTTTTTTAAGCACGCCGTTGGATTTATCCATCGGCGGAGAGATGGTGCGCGTGTTGCCGAAGCAGGTGCAGTTGCATCCGGTGAGAGACGATCTGTTGCACGTGGATTTTTTGCGTTTGGACAAGGGCGCGGTGATTGCCGTCGAGGTGCCGGTGCATTTCTTGAACGAAGAAGAGTCGCCGGGCTTGAAGCGCGGCGGTGTTTTGAACGTTGTGCGTCACACGGTCGAGCTCAACTGTCCCGCCGACGCCATCCCCGAGTTCATTGAAGTTAATCTTGCCGGAACCGAAATAGGCGACAGCATCCACATCTCGGCGGTGCAATTGCCGGACAAGGTGACGCCGGTAATCAAGGACCGCGACTTTACCATTGCCGGTGTTGTTGCGCCGGCCGTGTTGCCGGAGGCGGAAGAGGAAGTCGCCGCAGCCGAGGGCGAGGGCGAAGAGACCGCCGAGGCAGGCGAGTCTGCGGAGAAGAAGGACGAGTCCTCTTAAATTCGTTTTATGATTTTGTTCGTGGGGTTGGGCAATCCGGGCAGGGAACATTCGCACAATCGTCACAATGTCGGCTTTATGGCAATTGAGAGGATTGCGGTGCATTACGGATTTCCTGAATCACGCGAGCGCTTCGGAGGCTTGTTGCAAGAGCATCGAATTGACGGCGAAAAATTGCTGCTGTTCCGTCCCTTGTCGTTCATGAACCGTAGCGGCGAACCGGTTTTTCAGGTGAAGGAATTCTTCCGGATGCAACCCGGGCAGATTGTCGTGTTTCACGACGAACTGGATTTGGCTCCGGGAAAACTGCGTGTGAAGACGGGCGGCGGCACGGCGGGACATAACGGCTTGCGCTCGCTGGTGGGAACGGTGGGGGAGGGATTCCGGCGGGTTCGCATAGGAATCGGCAAGCCCGTTAAAGAAGCAAACGAAGGGCGCGTTCTTTCCCATGTATTGGGAGATTTTTCGAAGCGCGACAGTGACTGGCTCGAGCCTTTGCTTGATGCGATTACCTCAAACATGCCGTTACTTTTGCAGGGACGCGATGACGCTTTCGCGAGCAAAGTGATGTCCTCGAGCGGGGTGAATTAAATGGGATTTGAGTGCGGCATTGTCGGATTGCCGAATGCGGGCAAGTCGACCTTGTTTAATGCCTTGACCCGAAGTTCAAACGCACGCGCGGAGAACTATCCTTTTTGCACGATAGACCCCAACATGGGCGAGGTCGAGGTTCCCGACGAACGCTTGTGGCGGCTTGCAAAACAAGCGTCATCGAAGCAAGTCATTCCGACCCGTATTTCCTTTGTCGATATCGCCGGGCTGGTTAAGGGCGCGGCGCAAGGAGCCGGGCTGGGAAACCGGTTTTTGTCGCACATTCGCGAAGTCGATGCGCTGGCCCACGTGGTTCGCTGCTTTGTCGATGAGGATGTCGCCCATGTGGAGGGTTCGACGGATTCGGTTCATGACGCGGAGATTATCGAGACGGAATTAATGTTATCGGACCTGGAGAGTTTGGAAAAACGTATCGCTGCCGGGCGCAAAAAACCGGTGAAAGGCGACTTGGAGGCGGGTCTGCGGATGGAGTTGCTCGAGCGGGCGCTGGCATTGGTGGGCGAGGGGCGCCCGGCGCGCGAGTTGGAAGTCGAGGAAGCGCACCAGAATATTTGGCGCCAGTTGGGACTGTTGACGTCGAAACCGATGCTGTATGTGTGCAATGTCGATGAGAGCGGCGAGAATGATTCGGCGCGGGCGCTGAAAGAGTACGGGGCTTCGCGCGGCATTTCGAGCATTATGATATCGGCTCGAGTGGAAGAAGAACTGGCCGGCTTCTCGCAGGAGGAGCGGGTCGCTTATTTGCAGGAGGCGGGGATGTCGGAAGACGGGCTCTCGGCATTAATACGCGCGGGCTATGATTTGCTGGAACTGCTGACTTTCTTCACCGTCGGCGAAAAGGAAGCGCACGCATGGACAGTTCGAACCGGATCCTGTGCGCCCGAGGCGGCCGGACGCATCCATACCGACTTCGAGCGCGGATTCATCCGCGCCGAGGTTGTCTCATGGGACTTGTTCCTCGAGCATGGCGGCGAGCACGGCGCGCGCGAAGCCGGGGTATTGCGTCTGGAAGGGCGGGAATATGTCGTGTGCGACGGCGATGTCATGCACTTCAGGTTCGCCGTCTGATTCGCTAGGGGTGATTCGGATTTCGGACCTCAAACCATCTCGAAGCGGGGCATTCCGATGATATTATATCCCGCGTCAACGTGGTGGATTTCTCCCGTGACCATCCCGGCCGAATCACTCAGCAGATAAACCGCCGCGGCGCCGACATGTTCCAATTCGACGCTTCCGCGCAACGCCGAATGCTTTTTGCTCCAGCGAAACACGCTCTTTGCCTCGCTAATAGCCGAGCCGGCAAGCGTGCGCATCGGTCCCGCGGAAATGGCGTTGACGCGGATGCCTTCCGTGCCCAAATCGGCGGCGAGGTATTTCACGCTTGCCTCAAGGGCGGCTTTGGCGACGCCCATGACATTGTAGTTCGGCATTACGCGCGTTGATCCTTCGTAGGTCAGGGTAACCATTGATCCGCCGCGTCCGCTTTTGCGCATGAGCACGGCGGCGCGGCGTGCAACATCGGTGAAAGAAAAACAGGAAATATCCATCGTCTGCAGGAAATTGCTGCGAGTCGTATCAACATAACGACCGGAGAGTTCCTGCTTGTCGGAATAGGCAATTGCATGGACGAGAAAATCCATGCCGCCCCATTTCTGCTCGAGGGTTTGAAAGGCGGCGTCAAGCTCGTCTTCGCGGCAGACGTCGCACGAGAGAACCGTATCCGATCCCACCGATTCCGCCAGCGGACGAATGCGCTCGCCAAAGACGTCGCCTTGGTAGGTAAAGGCAAGTTCGGCGCCTTGCTGCGCAAGGGCCCGCGCCATTCCCCAGGCAATCGAGCGTTCGTTGGCTACCCCCATAACCAAGCCTCGGCGCCCTTCCATCATCTTTCCCATTTTTGCGGACTAATCTTGGAAACGCGCGAAGGTCAAAGACGCATTTGTGCCGCCGAAACCGAAACTGTTTGATAGAGCGCAATTAATCTGAACTTCCCGGCACTCGCGAACAACGGGAATGTCGGCAAACTCTTCATCGAGCTCCTGGATGTGCGCCGATTCGCACAGGAAACCGTCGCGCATCATCAAAAGCGTGTAGATGGCTTCATGCGCTCCCGCGGCACCAAGCGAGTGTCCGCTCAGGGCCTTCGTCGCGTTGACGGCGGGGATGTCGTCGCCGAAGACCTCGCGCAGGGCCTGGGTCTCGCGCATGTCCCCGACCGGAGTGGAGGTCGCGTGTGCATTGATGTATTCGAGCTTGTGTTCAACGCCTTCGAGGGCTTGCTTGATGCAGCGAACCGCGCCTTCGCCCGAAGGCTGCACCATGTCCTTGCCGTCCGAGGTCGCACCATAGCCGACCAGTTCGGCGTGAATGCGCGCGCCCCGTTTCTTCGCAAATTCAAGCTCCTCCAGCACCAGCGCGCCGCCGCCGCCCGAGATGACGAATCCGTCGCGGGTTTTATCGAACGGGCGCGAAGCGGTCTCCGGCGTGTCGTTATGCTTCGAGGAGAGCGCGCCCATGGCGTCAAACATTATAGAAGTGCTCCAGTGCATCGGCTCTCCGCCGCCCACAAGCATCACATCTTGAACTCCCGAGCGAATGAAATCATAACCGTTGCCGATGCAATGCGCCGAGGTCGCGCATGCCGAGGATATCGAATAGCTCGGTCCCAAAATCTTAAATTCAACGGAAAGATTCGCCGATGTCGTCGAGGTCATCGACTTTGCCACCGAGGTCACCGGCACCCGCCGCGCACCCCTCGCGCGCGCCGTGTCAATCACCGTCTCAAGAACGCCGGTCGGAGGGCCGCCGCTCCCCATTACCAGTCCGGTGCGGGGGTTCGAGACAAATTCCTCCTCCAGCTTGGCGTCCTTGATGGCTTCTTTCAGCGCGATGTAATTCCACATCGCGCCGTCCGCCATAAAGCGCGTGACCTTGTCGTCGGGGACGTCCTCTTCGCGCACCTTGGGATACGCATGAACAAGGGAGCGGAATTTATACTGCTCGTGCTCCTCGGCCTTCGAGACCCCCGAGCGCGCATGTCGAAGACTGTCGGAGACCTCGTCCAAATTCGCGCCAATCGAGGAAACAATCCCCATTCCTGTTACAACAACTCGCCGTTTCATTTTCTACTCTCCCGATGTTTCAGGTGCGTCCGTAAACAAACCGACGCGCAAACCCTTCGCCTCGTAAACACGCTTCCCGTCCGCCAGTAAAAAGCCGTTTGCAATCCCCATCACCGCCTTGCGCATGATTACGCGGGTAAGGTCAATGTGATATTCAATCTTGCGGATGGACGGCAGAATCATTCCGGTGAAGCGCACCTCGTCAACGCCCAGCGCCCGTCCGCGCCCAAGTCCGCCCCGCCATCCAAGGAAAAATCCGAGCAATTGCCACATCGCGTCCAAACCAAGGCATCCGGGCATGACCGGATCGCCGATGAAGTGGCATTTGAAGAACCAGTCGTCCGGACGAACGTTCATCTCCGCAACAATGCCTCCGCGCTGCTCGCTCCCGCCGTCCTCGGAGATGTGCGTGATGCGGTCAAACATCAGCATCGGCGGCAGCGGCAATTGCGGATTTCCGTCTCCGAACATCTCGCCGCGCGCGCACGACAACAGATCTTCATATTCAAAACTGGAGGGAGGCTTTTCCATGGCATCAATCCCGCTCGTTTCAACTGTATGCAATCTAGCACACTTCACCCCTCTCGAGCAAAGAGGCTTTTATCCCCGCAGGAAAGCCGCATTTGCAGGGCGGGATAACCGGCCCGCGCGGCGGGGCTTTCGAACGGCGGCTTCCTCGTCAAAAAGCTCGACCAATTTGTCCACCATTGCGCCTCCAAGCTGCGCCGCGTCGTTAATCGTGACCGCGCGGCGGTAAAAACGCGTGACGTCATGTCCGATGCCGATGGCTATGAGCTGCACCGGCGAACGCTCCTCTATCCGCGTAATAACGCGGCGCAGATGCCGCTCAAGATAATTGCCCTTGTTGACCGAGAGCGTCGAGTCGTCCACGGGCGCGCCGTCCGAAATCACCATCAGGATGCGCCGCTGCTCCGGGCGCGCAAGCAAACGCCGGTGCGCCCATGCAACCGCCTCGCCGTCAATGTTCTCTTTCAACAAACCCTCGCGCAGCATCAGACCCATCGAATGGCGCGCGCGTCTCCACGGCATGTCGGCGGCCTTGTAAATGATATGGCGCAATTCGTTCAGCCGCCCGGGATGGGGAGGCTTGCCTTGCTCAATCCACTTTTCGCGGGCGCGTCCGCCCTTCCATGCGCGGGTGGTAAAGCCGAGAATCTCAACCCCCACGCCGCAACGCTCGAGCGTGCGTGCGAGAATGTCCGCGCAGATGGCGGCGGTGTTAATCGGACGTCCGCGCATGGAGCCGGAGTTGTCCAGCAACAGGGAAACAATGGTGTCCTGGAAGCGGGTTTCGCGTTCGATTTTGAACGAGAGCGGCGCGCTCGGGTCGCAAACGACCCGGGCCAGACGCGCGCTGTCGAGGATGCCCTCCTCAAGTTCGAACTCCCAGTCGCGTTTTTGCAATGCGAGAAGATGCCGTTGCAGCCGATGGGCGAGGCGCGAAGTCGCATTGCGCAGCATGTCCAACTGGCGGTCAAGCTGTCCGCGCAGCATTTCCAACTCCTCACCGCCGCACAGGCTTTCGGCCGCAACCACTTCGTCGAATTCTCCGGTAAAAACGCAATAGTCGGCCTCAAGGTTGTCCTGCGCGCCGAAAGGATGCGTGCCCCGTCCGGCATCCATTTCACCTTGCCCGCCTTCCTCCGCCCGTGATTCGCCATCCGCGTCGCCCGCCTGCGCGTCGCTTGAATCCTCCGATTCTCCCGAAGCGGACGATCCCGTCGTCGGCACCGGATTCGCTTCGTCGCCCTCGCCGGGATCGGAATCGTCCGAGGAACCCGATTCGTCGTCGCTGTTTTCCTGCTGCTCGGAATCTTCCTGCCTTTCGCCCTCGCTGCCCTCCTCGCTCAAGCCCAACTGCGTAATCATCTGCCGAATTTTCTCGGCGAACGCTTCCTGGCTGTCCATGTCCTTGCCCAGCAGATCGAGAAGTTCCCCGGCCTTTTCCTCAATCAACGGACTCCACAAATCAACCATCTTCCGCGCGCGCGCGGGAATCTTCGCACCGCTTAAACGCCTCCGTGCCAACAGCGCGACAGCCTCGGCGACATTGCCTTCGTCGCTTGCCGACTCCCCGCCTGGATCCTGTTCGCGCCAGCGCGCATCAAGAGCGTCATTGAGATTTTTTGCCACCCCTGCCATGCGCGAGGCGCCGATGGATTCGACGCGCGTCTGTTCCAATAATTCAAACAATCGACGCGCCTGTTCGCCCCGGGGCTCGAGGCGCGAATGCAGCGCGGCATCGTGGTGCGCGAGTTTGAGAGCGGCGGCATCGGCGCGACCGCGCAGGACGGCGACTTCACTCGCTTTCATAAAACGTTTTTCGGAGCAAGGCAGCCGAAGGGTGCGGCCCTCAAAAGACCCGCTCTCGCCCGGCCCGAACGAAAGTTCAACGTCCGATTCTCCGGCAATCGAGCGCACCGCCACCGAAAGCGCCTGCGAGCGCAGGCTCGCACGGGTCTGCGCGCTTGACGGAGGGGGGGTGTTGCGGGCCATGGAAGTCGCTATTAAGTCTTCGCCTCGTTTCTGGCTTCCTCTCTGCTCCATGCTTCAGGCAGGTCTTCGGCAAAGCAGCGCTGGTACAGCTCGGCGACCGCAGGGCGCTCGAGTTCGTCGCATTTGTTCAAGAAAGTAATCCGGAACGCAAGCATGATGTCTTTAAAGATTTCGGCATTCTCCGCCCAGGTCAAAACCGTGCGCGGCGACATTACCGTGGAGATGTCGCCGTTGATAAATGCCTCGCGGGAGAGATCGGCAACGCGAACCATTTTCGAGACGTCTTTGCGCCCTTTGGGCGTGCGATACGACTTCGCCTTCGCAACAATAATCTCAACCTCTTCGTCATGGGGAAGGTAGTTGAGAGTTGTGACGATGTTCCAGCGGTCCATCTGCCCTTGGTTGATTTGCTGTGTCCCGTGGTAGAGGCCGCTGGTATCGCCAAGTCCGACGGTGTTGGTCGTTGAGAACAGCCGGAACGCCGGATGCGGCTGAAGCACCCGGTTTTGGTCAAGCAGGGTAAGCCTGCCGGAAGCCTCGAGAATGCGTTGAATGACGAACATTACATCAGGCCTGCCGGCGTCATACTCGTCAAAGACGAGAGCTGTCGGATGCTGCAGCGCCCACGGCAAAATGCCCTCGCGGAACTCCGTTACCTGCTTGCCGTCGCGCAGGACAATCGCATCCTTGCCGACAAGGTCGATGCGGGAGATGTGGCTGTCGAGATTAATTCGGATGCAGGGCCATTTGAGCCGTGCGGCGATTTGTTCGATGTGCGTCGATTTCCCCGTGCCGTGGTAGCCCTGCACCATCACGCGGCGGTTATGCGTGAAACCCGCAAGGACCGCCTGGGTGGTTTCGTGGTTGAAGCGGTAGTCCGGGTCAATCTCGGGGGTGTGCTCGCCCGCGTTCGAAAAGGCGGGCACCTTCATGTCCGCGTCAATGCCGAAGACCTCCCGTGCATCAAGCTCGATGTCGGGAAGGCTGTCGGGTGGGTGGTTTGCGGCGTTCATGTCAACTGAGGAAGTTGCGCGCTTTGAGGTGGTCGTGGGCGGAAAGAATCTGGATGAGTTTGTCGGAGAGGGCTTCCTTGTCGCCGTCGGAGTCGCCGCCGAGCGCGTCCGGGTGAAACTTCTTGATGAGAAGCTTGTAGCGCGCTTTTATCTCTCCACTCGAGGGGACATCGTCGTCTCCGTCAAAGCCAAGGACTTCGAGGGCTTTGCGGTCGGCGGGGAGAATTCCCGCGGATGTGCTTGCGGAAGAGGCCGTTGAAGACGCGCTGCCGTCGGAACGCCAGCGCAGCAGCAACTCCTGGACGCGATGGCGCAGCCATTCGCTCGGACTGCCACCCTGCTGCGCGCCCATCGCCCAGGTCGGACGCATTCCCGTAACGCTCGCCTTCACGAAGGCGTCAATCTCCTCGTCATTCATGCCGTCAAGGTAATTGTAGGAACTGTTGTAGCTGCGAACATGGTCCAGACAAAACGAATGGTAGAGAGGCTCGCCGTGCGCCTCAATCTGTTTGCGCGGTGCCGGCGCCTTGTGCGCCGCAGGCAGGGCGCAACCGGGCCATTCGCACAGCGAAAGGCCTTCGTCCTCCACCTCGTCGGGCTCGCGGCCTCTCGACGAACGTACCGAGTCAAACAATCCGGAATCCAGTCTCATAGGCTCGATTATGGACGCATTCCGGCATGATGGCAACCGCCGCACTGGCAACTTTTGATGTTCTCGTGCTAGGTAAGGGGATGCCTGTTTCCGATGCCGAAGCCTTCCTGCGAAAACGTTTGTGCGACGACCTTGCGCCGCAAGAACTGGAGATTGTCGACGAGTCGCATCGCCACATCGGACATGCCGGTGCAAACGCATCCGGCGTCGGCACCCATTTTCGCGTGCGCATTGTCGCCGGGGCGTTCAAGGGCCTCTCCCGGGTGCAACGGCACCGCCTCGTCTACCGCGCGCTTCAAGACGATGACAGCGGCGCGCTCGGATGCGGGATTCACGCCCTCGAGCTTATTGCCCTGTCTTCGGTGGAGGAGTCTTCGGAGGCGTGAGGCGGATGGAAATCAACTGGTTCCGCCGCCGCTCGAGTATCTCAAAACGAAAGCCGTGGAAGTTAAACGCACGCCCGGCTTCCGGAATCATGTGGGCTTCGTGAATGACGAGTCCGGCAACCGTGTTGGCTTCCTCGCCCGGCAGGTTCCAGTCTTGCGCGCGGTTGAGATCGCGAATCGCAACCCCGCCGTCAACGATGACGGACCCGTCCGCCGTCGCACGGATGCCCTTGGGAGAAAGGTCGTGCTCGTCGGCAATGTCGCCGACGATCTCCTCAAGGATGTCCTCAAGGGTAATGATTCCCATCAGCGCGCCGTATTCATCAACGACGCAGGCGAAGTGGTTCTTGCTTTGTAGAAAGGCGCGCAGCTGCTGATCGAGGTCGGTGGTCTCGGGAACGAACCACGGCTTGCGGATGAGCGAGGTGATGTCGACGGAATCGATGTCGCCGCGCCTCTGGGCAATCGCCTTGAGGATGTCGCGCACATGCAAAATGCCGATGACGTTCTCCGCATCCCCGCGCCAGACCGGCACGCGCGTGTGCGGAGAGGTGACGATTTGATCGAAAATTTTACGGCTGCTGTGAGCGGCATCAACCATGAACATGTTTTTGCGGTGCACCATCACCTCGCTGACGGTAATCTCGCGAAGATTAAGAATGCCGCCGAGCATGTCGCGCTCGGCTTTGACGACTTTGCCCTCGCGATGGTGCAGGTCAATGGCGCCGCGCAACTCTTCATAGGCGCTCAGCAGCTCGCCGCCGCGTCCCGGATCAATGCGCAGCAACACCATGCATCCGTAGACGACAACTTGAAGCGTTTTGGTGACCGGTGTCATCGCCCAAACGAAAAAGCGCAGCGGCGGCGCGACCATGAGTGCGAGGCGTTCGGCGTTTCTAATGGCCCAGGTTTTGGGAAGGATTTCGGCAAATACAACCACCAGCAGGGTCATGATGAGGGTTGCGTAGATGAGTCCGGCTTGTCCGACCAGTTCGAGAAAGACTCCCGTTGCCAGCACCGAGGCGAGAATGTTGACGAGATTGTTGCCGACAAGGATGGTTCCCAGAAGGCGCTCGCGTCCTTTGAGAAGAATGTCGACGAGCCGTGCGCGTGCGTCTCCGTCCGCGGCAAGGTGATGCATCCGTGCGCGCGAAAGCGACGTCAGGGCCGTCTCCGATCCGGAGAAAAACGCCGAAAACATCAGCAGCACAACAACCGCCGCCAGGCTTATCCAAATCATTGTGACTTTTGTCCTGCCATATCGAGAAAGTCGCTTACTTGTTGAAGGTCGACGCCCTCCGCGCGAAAGCATCGGCCGATTCCATGTGCCAGTATCAACGTGAGTTTGCCGTCCTTGTTCTTTTTGTCATGCAACATTGCGTCACCGAGTGTTTTCCCGTCAACGGGAAAGTCGAGGCCGTGCAACGAGGTTGGCAAACCGACGCCATCGAGATGCGCGCGCACGCGTTCAACGTCCTCTTGCGCGCACAGACCGAGGTGGCAGGAAAATCCAAATGCCAGCGACATGCCGATCGCGACCGCTTCGCCGTGAAGCAGCCGGTCTCCGTATCCGGCCGCGTGCTCAAGGGCATGCCCGAAACTATGACCGAGGTTCAATAATGCGCGCACGCCCGCCTCATGCTCGTCGGCGGCAACGATGGCGGCCTTCGCGCTGCATGACGACCAGATGGCCTGGCGCAGGGCGGCCGGGTCCCCTGCAATGATGTCCTTGCCGCGGGCTTCAAGCCAGTTAAACAAGGGCAAGTCGCCGATGAGGGCGTATTTTGCCACTTCTGCATAGCCTGCCATGAGATGGCGCGCAGGCAGTGTCTTCAACAAAGACGTATCCGCGAGAACGAGACGCGGCTGGTGGAATACGCCGACAAGGTTTTTGCCCTGCGGGACGTTGATGCCGGTCTTGCCGCCTACGGAGGAGTCAACCTGCGCAAGCAGCGTAGTCGGAATTTGGACAAAATCGATTCCGCGCAGTGCAAGTCCGGCGGCGCATCCGGCGAGGTCACCGACGACCCCGCCGCCGAAAGCGATCAGCATGTCGCCGCGCTCGATTCTGTTTTCGAGGAGTTGCTCGATGAGCTTTTGCAACTGCTCGAAACTTTTACTTGCTTCGCCGGAGGGAACCGGTATCACGTGGGCGTCAATTTGTTTGCGTTTGAGACTTTCGAGCAACGTGTCCTGGTGTTTTTCGGCAACGGTCTCGTCCGCGACCACGGCGACTTTCGGTCGTTTGAGAAAGGGCTGGAGGAACTCTCCCGCGCGTGAGAGCAGTCCCTCGCCGATCATAATGTCGTAAGAACGCCCGCCCAGCGGGATATGCACCTGCTCGAAGCCGCTCAACGGGTTTGCGGGGAGAGGGTTGTCGCGGCGCTTGAGCGCAAGCTTTTCGAGCGCCTCGAGAATGTTTTCGACAACGGCGGGCTTGGGAATGCTGCGGCTTTGCGTAATGATGTCGGCGGTTTCATAAAAGGGTTCTCGCCGCTTCATTAACTTTTTCAGGACGGCGCGCGGCTCGCCTTCGCGCAACAGCGGCCTTCGCTCGAAGCCGCGGCGTGCGAGTCGCTCGGCGAGGGTCTTAAGCGGCGCTTGCAGCCAGATGGAGATGCCGTACTGTCGCGTGCACGCCCGAATGCGAGCATCCTCGAACGCCCCGCCGCCGGTTGCCAGCACGAGCGCTTCGCCGGCAAGGAGGTCGCGGATGGTTTCGTATTCGCGCCGGCGAAACCATTCTTCTCCGTGGGTGTCGAAAATCTCGGAGATGGTCTTGCCTGCATTTGATTCTATTACGGCATCGCTGTCCACAAAAGGCAGATGCAAGCGCTTTGCCAGCGCCTTGCCAATCGAACTCTTCCCGACTCCCATCAAACCAACGAGGACGATGCTTCGTTTTTTTTGCAAGGGCAGGGGTTCTTGAGCGGAGGTAAAGGTAGGTGCACTCATATTAACACGGGCGAACGCCGCAGAGGAACGGAATCAAAGTTACCAGGCAAAGAGGCAGTTCCCGTTGCAGGACACGGAGAAACACCCCCGGCATAAAACACTCATGCCAACCAAAGGTCCTTCTGTTGTCATTTTGGCGCCGGAGAAAATTGCCGTTTGCCCCGTATTGTATTTAAATGAGAGGATCGACATGGGAAAAGTGTCCAAGGTCAACAACCTTGTCGGTAACTTCTTGGATGGAATAGTCGCCTTTCGGGCAGAAAACGCGCGCTGCCTCCAACGCGTCCGACAGCGTGTCGTAATACCCCCGGGCCTCGCAATTTTGTAAGAGCAGGAACTTGTTTCGACGAATGTGCAGAATGCCCGGCAGGATACTCTTGAAATATTCGTAATTCGCGTCAACTTGTTGCTGGCGTTTGCTGGTTGCGGCGCGCATGACCTCTTTGACCTCTAAATCCAAGGATGGGCGGAACCCTAGCACACGGAATCTTTATTGTCTAGGTAGCTTCTGCGGCATTGAATCTTGCGACAATTGCCTTTATAATGGCAAATTCGGCGCGGGAGGCTTTCGAACCGCAGGGTAGAGCATGAGTTATGGGGCAACGGAACAGATGAGTCGAGCGCGTGGGTACACCTTGGTTGGTTTGGTAGTCGTTTTGGCCGCCGTGCTGGCGGGGTCCGTTTGGTACGGAGCGCAATGGCGTCCGCCGTCCGAGGAGGTCGAACGCATCTTGCCGGAGTCTGATTTCCCGTACTGATGAACGCAATTACTTCGCATAAACGCGCCGCAGCCAAGCGAATCGAGGTCGCCTATCTTGAGGCATTTCTCGAAATGATGAGCGCCGAGCGCGCCGCAAGCAAAAATACTCTCGCCGCCTACGAGAATGACGTTCGGGCGTTCGCAATTTTTCTCAATGGCCGGGACCCGAGCACCGCCAAGAGTGAAGATTTGCTTGCGTGGTTGGAGCAGGGATGGCGGGATTCGTTAACTTCGACGACCCTTGCGCGGCGCCGGGCGAGCCTGCGGGGATATTATCGTTTCTTGCTTCAGGAGGGCGCACGCGAGGACAATCCCTGCCAGCGTCTCGGGCGGATGCGCATGTCTCCGCGTTTGCCGAAGATTCTTTCCATTGAACAAACTTCCCGCATTCTCGATGCGTGCGCGCAACCCGCCGGTGCAAGCGAAGCGGACGCCTATCGCCGGGCGCGTCTGGTATGCATGGTGGAGATTCTCTATGGCGCGGGCCTGCGTGTATCCGAATTGGTTTCACTGCCGGTGGCGGCAACACAAGGACGTGACCGGCGCATTCTTCCCATTCGCGGCAAAGGCGACAAAGAGCGCTTGGTGGCACTCCATGCCGATGCCGTCGAATCTCTCGATCATTGGCTGGAAGCGCGCAAGGACCGCTCGGAGGCACATGCCAAGTCGCGCTGGCTGTTTCCCGTCGGCGACGGCACGCGGCATCTCACGCGTCGTCGCGTCGCACAGTTGCTCAAAGAGGTTGCCGTGCGCGCAAACATTGATCCGGCGCTGGTGTCTCCCCACGTGTTGCGCCATGCCTTCGCCTCGCATCTGCTCGAGAACGGCGCGGATCTTCGATCATTGCAGCATCTGCTTGGACATGCGGATATTTCCACCACGCAGATTTACACCCATGTGCTTGAAGAGCGTACGCGTGCGCTGGTCTTTGAGGCGCATCCGTTGGCGCGGACCCCCGGGAGAACGGCGAGTTGACCATGCATCTCGAATTTGAAAAACCGTTAGTCGAACTCGAAAGCAAAATAGAGGAACTGCGCGCCCTCGCGCGCCAGCGTGCCGATGTGCACATCGAAGAGGAAATCGGACGCCTTGAGCGTCGCGCCGAAGAACTCTGCGATGAAATCTACGCGACATTGACCCCGTGGCAGAAGACCCAGGTCGCGCGCCATCCCGACCGTCCGCATTTTGCCGACTATGTCGAAAATTTGTTCGACGACTTCACGCCTCTTGCCGGCGACCGCCGCTATGCCGAGGACAGCGCAATCGTCGGAGGGATGGCTCGGTTCCGCTCGTATCCGGTCATGCTCGTCGGTCACGAAAAAGGCCGCGACACCTCCGACAGGCTCGCGCACAACTTCGGCATGGCAATGCCCGAAGGCTACCGCAAGGCGACGCGTCTGATGGCAATGGCGGACCGCTTCGCCATGCCGGTTGTAGCGCTGGTTGATACGCCGGGCGCCTATCCCGGCATCGGTGCCGAGCAGCGCGGCCAGGCAGAAGCAATCGCACGATGCACCGAGTCCTGCCTGGCGTTGAGTGTTCCCAACATTGCGGTGATTACCGGCGAGGGAGGTTCGGGCGGCGCGGTTGCGCTGGCGACGGCAAACCGCGTGTTGATGCTGGAGCACGGGATTTACACGGTTGCGTCTCCGGAGGCGTGCGCATCGATATTGTGGCGCAGCGCGGAGAGGGCATCGGATGCGGCCGAAGCGTTGAAGATAACGGCAAAGAGTTTGCTGGAGATGAAGATTATCGATGAGATTTTGCGGGAGCCCCGCGGCGGAGCGCATCGGGACGCCGCCGGGATGATCGCCACGGTCGGTGACGCCTTGGAAGAGAGTCTTCTGGACTTGTCCCGCATGGACGCAGATGCAACGCGGCACCATCGTCGCGGAAAGTTTTTGCGTATGGGCCGTGATGCGGAGACGGAGATTGCAGAGTTTTGAGAGTGTTGTTCTCATCTCAAACCTGATGGGATAGTTGCCCGAGCAGCCATGGGCTGCGTGAGGTGTTGCTTAGACGATTTTATTCAACGTCCCTTTTCGAAACGAATCAGGTGCGAAAGGCTCGGGGAAATGATAAGGTCCTCGGGAATTGTGATTACCTCAGTAGCTGTCCCATCAAACCTGAAAGAATTAAGGAGATTTTCGATGATTCCTTTTGCGCTGTTTTCTTGTCGTTGGATTTTTGTTGTCGCGTTGGGGTTTTTGGTTTTTGCAAATGAGTCTCTTGCGGAAGAGAAGCATTTGCTGGATGAAGGTTTCTGGCACCATGCCGACGGCGAAGATGTCGCAGAATTGCTGGAAGATGGTGCGGATGTCAACGCCCGGGACGTAGCCGGTCAGACAGCGTTGCATATAGCGGCACAGCATTCGGGTTCGATCGATGCGGTTACGATGCTTTTGCATAAAGGCGCGGATATGAATGCGCGTGATGTGAACGGCTGGACGCCGTTGCATCGAAGCGCCGCGTTCGGGGAGGATTTGGACGTGTTGCGCTTGTTGCTGGAGCGTGGTGCGGATGTCAACGCTCGCGGAATTTTGGGCGCAACGCCGTTGCACTGGGCCGCGGAGTTCGCCGAAGACTGGGAGGTTCTCGTTGTACTGCTGGACGGGGGAGCGGATGTCTCCGCGTTGGACTCGATCGGTCGCACGGCGTTGCATTGGTCGGCAGCGTGGGGTTCTGTCGGGGGAAGCTCTCCGCGTGTCGTCAAAGTGCTGTTGGAGCGTGGTGCGCAGGCGGATTTACAAGACAGTAACGGAATCACGCCGTTGCAGTTGGCAATGACTTTGGGGCAAAACCGCAGAGTCATTCGAATGCTGGGCGGCGAATAGAAAGGCGGGAGGCTTTGCCTCCCGCTTTAATTCAGCTGATTGC
>JAPOUT010000022.1 GCA_026708545.1 Hyphomicrobiales bacterium | reverse complement strand
CCGATGCAAAATTTGCCTCGCTCACAAGTTTCCTGATCGCTTGCTGCCAGCCAACTCTCTTGTCGTTCCCCAGAATGGTGACCGTGCCGGTCTCGAAAAAGCTGCCTCCTGTGCTGTTACCAATTTCCCAGCCCTCCGGCCAGTTCGCCCCTTTCGAGAGCGTCAGCACCACTGGCTCGTCGCCCTCGGGAATGTCGTCATCCAGTGCTGTCACCGGTAGCAAAACCTCTTCCGCTCCTTCGGAGATGAACACGATGCCGCCCGCGCCCGTTGTAACATCCACGTCGATATTGTCACCGTCGTCATCAGTCTCCTCGTTTACCGAGACCACAAGGTTCAATCCGCCGACCGGCGCAGGTGCATTCAATTTCAAAACGACATCCTCCGAAACCTCCCCGCGCGAGTCTTCGGCATTTTCAACCAGACTCGAGCTCTCGGCGCCAAACCCGACAATTTTGTCGTTGGCGGGAATGGTGAAGCGGTATTCAGCGGGTTCTACAGTCCAGCCCGCGGGCAGGGGCGAATCGGGAGCAAGACGGACCACAACCTCTTCGACCTCCTCGGCAAGCGCATCGTCGCGCACGTCCAGCGTCAATCCCCCGTCCGAACCGGCGGGGCCTTCGTAAGACAACCGGCCGGAAACCGTATTTTCATCCAGAGTGCCTGCATCGGTCCCGTATATGTACACATCCTCGGACGTATCCCCGTCGTCGCCTTTCTCCAAGGTCACCACCATCGTAAAGGAGCCTTCCGTAGCCGCATTCCAGACAACCTCCAGCGGAAAGCCGCTTGTGCCTTCTTCTAGTTCCGCGGGCAACGTGTCCGCAAAACCGATGACCTTGTCGTTGACCCTTATCAGAAGATCGAAAGTCGTTTGCGTCCCCAAGCCGCCCCACGCGTCCGGGAAGACTTTGCTTGCATCCTTCGACAAGGTGAATGTAACCACCTCGTCCGATTCGAGCAGATTGTCATCACTGATATCGACACTGAGCGTGTGCTCGCGTTCGCCTTCGGCTATCGTAAAGTTTTGCGTTGTGAAGGTAACATCGCCGTCCTCGTTGCCCGAGGTGATTGCCACCTCAAGGGGAACACCGTCCGCGGGGGCATCCGCCGAGAGCGCCACATTGAATGTAACCGTCCCGTCGCCCTCGCTCACCGTCCTGCCCGCTTCGGCAAACATCGCCGTCTGTCCGCTCGGCAGAATGGTCAGGTCATGGTCGTTATCGCCCGAAGCAAGCAGCGTCCAGCCTGCAGGCAGGGGCGTTGACCCCTCCTCCAACTCCAGAAGCACAATCTCCGCGCCCTCTTGTTCGATGTCATTCAACACATCCACCAACACGGAAAGTTCGCGCGTGCTGCCGGTAAAGCGCAGTCCCGGCGAAGGAATCAAAACATCGCCTGCATGATCTCCCCTCGCCACGGCCGCAACCTCCAAGCCATCGGCGGGAGGGTCAAAATTCAGCACCACCGCGACGGGATGCCCGAGCGTTCCCTCGCTCACGATTGAAGAAGGATTCTCGAAGCGGACGGTTCTGTCGTCGTCAACGAAAGTGACGACATGTTCCCTTGTGGCAAAACGCACGCCATCGGGAAGCGTTCCTGCAAGGGTGTAGGTAATCTCCACATCCCCTTCGGGTACCGCGTCGTCGTTGGCGGCATTCACCGTCAGCGTGACTGCCTTGCTCGTCTCCCCGGGCGCGAAGGCCAGCGCGGACGGCGAGAAGGTTAGATCGTTGTTGCTATCCCCGCTCTCGCTTATCGTGACTTCCACATCCTGCGAAACCGACTTGGCAAGCGAAACAGTCAGGGTGGCGGTTGTACCGCCTTCCAGCAATACCGACTCATTGCTCGCAAAACCGATATTCGCGCTGTCATTATCGCGGATGGTCAATTCGTATGTTGTCGGCGCTCCCAGATTCCCCCAAGCGTCCGGGAAGACGGCGTTTGCGTCCTTCGACAGGGTGAATATAACCACTTCGTCCAGCTCGACCAAACCGTCATCATTAATATCGACCGTCAGCGTGTGTTGGCGCTCGCCTTCGATTATCGTAAAATTTTGCGTCGTGAATGTGACATCCCCGTCCTCGTTGCCCGAGGTGATTGCCACCTCAAGGGGAACACCTCCCTCAGGAGCGTTCGCGGACAATGCCACCTGGAACGATACCGTCCCGTCACCCTCGTTCGCCGTGCGGCCGGCTTCGGTAAACATTGCCGTCTGGTCGTTCGACTCGATGGTCAGGTCGTGGTCATTGCTCCCCGAAGCAACCAGCGTCCAGCCCGCAGGCAGGGGCGTCGCCGCTTCCTCCAGTTCCAGATATACAATTTCCGCGCCCTCTTGTTCGATGTCGTTCAACACGTCCACCAACACGGAAAGTTCGCGCGTGCTGCCGGTAAAGCGCAGTTCCGGCGAGGAAATCGAGACATCGCCGGCATGAACGCCCCTTGCCACGGCCGCAACCTCCAAACCATCGGCGGGAGGGTCAAAATTCAAAACTACCGCGACCGGATGTCCGATACTCCCTTCGACCGCATTCGAGGAGGGTTCCTTGAAGCTTACGGTTTTGTCGTCGTCAACGAAGGTGACCACATGCCCCTGCGGGTCCAAAAGCACGCCGAGCGGAAGCAATCCTCCGAGTTCGTAGGTAATCTCCACATCCTCCTCGGGCGCCGCGTCGTCATTCGCGGCGTTGACCGTCAGCGTGACTTGCTTGTCCGTTTCGCCGGGCGCGAAAGTCAGCGTGGACGGCGAGAAGGTTAGATCGTTGTTGTCGTCTCCGCTCTCGCTCAGCGTGACTTCCACATCCTGCGACACCGAGCCGGCAAGCCTGACCGTCAAGGTGGCGTCAACATCACCTTCCAGCAGCGTCGACGAAGTCGTCGTGAAGCCGATGGTCACGCTGTCGTTATCCATGATGGTTAACTCAAAAGTCTTCGGCGTTCCCAAACTTCCCCAGCCCCGCGGGAAATCCGCCCCCTCCGACAGCTCGAACATGACCGTCTCGCCCGAATCGAGCACATCATCATTGTTAATATCAACGCTGATCGTGTGCTCGCGTTCGCCTTCGGCTATCGTAAAGTTTTGCGTTGTGAAGATAACATCGCCGTCTTCATTGCCCGAAGTGATCGCCACCTCAAGGGGAACGCCATCCGCGGGAGCATCCGCCGAGAGCGTCACATTGAATGTGACCGTCCCGTCGCCCTCGCTCACCGTCCTGCCCGCTTCGGCAAACATCGCCGTCTGTCCGCTCGGCAGAATGGTCAGGTCATGGTCGTTATCGCCCGAAGCAAGCAGCGTCCAGCCTGCAGGCAGGGGCGTTGACCCCTCCTCCAACTCCAGAAGCACAATCTCCGCGCCCTCTTGTTCGATGTCATTCAACACATCCACCAACACGGAAAGTTCGCGCGTGCTGCCGGTAAAGCGCAGTCCCGGCGAAGGAATCAAAACATCGCCTGCATGATCTCCCCTCGCCACGGCCGCAACCTCCAAGCCATCGGCGGGAGGGTCAAAATTCAGCACCACCGCGACGGGATGCCCGAGCGTTCCCTCGCTCACGCTTGAAGAAGGATTCTCGAAGCGGACGGTTCTGTCGTCGTCAACAAAAGTGACGATATGTTCCCTTGCGACAAAACGCACGCCATCGGGGAGCGTGCCCGCAAGGGTGTAAGCGATCTCCACGTCCCCCTCCGGCGTGTTGTCGTCGTTGGCGGCATTCACCGTCAGCGTGACTTCCTTGCTCGCCTCCCCAGGCGCGAAGGTCAGTGCGGCCGGCGAAAAAGTTAGATCGTTGTTGCTGTCCCCGCTCTCGCTTATCGTGACTTCCACATCCTGCGATACCAACCCGGTAAGCAAGACAGTCAGGGTGGCGGTTGTACCGCCTTCCAGCAATACCGACTCATTGCTCGCAAAACCGATATTCGCGCTGTCGTTATCGAGGATAGTCAAATCGTATGTTGTCGGTGCTCCCAGATCCCCCCATCCGTTCGGGAAGGTGACGCCCGAACCCTTCGACAAGGTGAATGTGACCACCTCGTCCGGCTCGACCAAATCGTCGTCGTTGATATCGACGCTAAGCGTATGCTCGCTATTACCTTCGGCTATCGCAAAACTTTGCGTCGCGAATGTGACATCGCCGTCCTCGTTGCCCGAGGTGATTGCCACCTCAAGAGGAACGCCGCCCTCGGGTGCATCCGCCGAGAGTCCCACCTTGAACGACGCGCTGCCGTTGTTCTCGTTTACCGTGCCGCTATTCTCCACAAACATTGCCGTTTGGTTGTTCGGGGATATCATCAGCATGTGTTCGCTCCGACCAATCCGCCATCCCTCCGGCAGGCCGCCCGGAGGCGCCGATAGAACCAGCCGTGCGGTCTTGGCGTCCTCGACAAC
This sequence comes from Hyphomicrobiales bacterium, assembly GCA_026708545.1. Classification (GTDB taxonomy): domain Bacteria; phylum Pseudomonadota; class Alphaproteobacteria; order JAPOUT01; family JAPOUT01; genus JAPOUT01. The sequence continues at coordinate 11,536 of JAPOUT010000022.1, read as the reverse complement.
GTTATTGGCACTCACCACCACGCGAACGTATTGGCCGTCCTGCGCGCCCGGGGATATCTCCATCTCTCCATCTGTGGCGACATCTTCCTCATTTTCCGAAGATGTCAACAGAACAAGTCCGCCTGCAGGAGCCGGCTCGCCCAATGCCAGGGGAATATGCACTTCAACACCCTCGTGCACGGACGTCGATTCCGTAGCGAACCCGACAACCGAATTGTCACTTGCTGCAATCATGACCCGCATACGATGGGAATCGCCTCGAACAACAAGCAGAGAAGACTCTCGCGCAACCCGCAACTCAAGATCGAGAATCTCGTCGGACTCCTCCTCGTTGTCATCAACGATGTCGACCATCGCCTCCGTCGACAACGCGCCCGCCGGAACCGTTATGCTCGAAGGCAGCGTGTAGTCGTCCGTATCCGCCGTGCTGCTCGAATCTGCCACCAGCGAGAAGGAAACATCCGCTTCGACCGCCTCGCTCAAAACCACCTGCACGGCAACACTCTCCCCCTCTTCCACGCGGGTGTCCGCCGCCTTTAGCGCCGCGCTTGCCCGCCCGTGCGACGAACGCTCCTCGTAGAGAATGCGCCTCTCCCTGTCAACGATGCGCCAGAGATCAGGCGCCCTCGTGCTGCCGGTCCCGTTGCCGCCAATGCCTTCCATCTCCGGCAGGGAATACCGGAACGCCAGGCCCAAGTTCCACTCCTCATCCACCGAGCGGTCGTCATGATATTCGTAACCGGCTTCCAAAAACACGCCGGGATAAACCCTGTAGCCGGCCGATATACTCGCCGACTGGCGCCGGCCCGGACCTTCGCCGTCGAAGACCCAGGTTCCGAAGGCGCCGCCCACGCGCAATCGCTCCCACGCGAAAGACCAGCGCAGGTCCCAGCCCTCCAGCACGCGCTCCTCGTAGCCGGCGCGGCCCCTGCGCCACTCCCTGCCCGACGGCGTGAAATAATAGTTCAATCCCCCGTAGAAATTATTGTTCTGCGCATCCACGCCGACGCTCAAACGCGAATGTTCGCGCTGGAAATTATAGTCATAAAAGAGAGATCCCCCCAAAACCCAGTCCTGCGAAGCATGACCGCGATACACCAGCCCGGTGTTGCTGTCAGAGCGCAGTTTGTTGTCTCTGCCTTCCCAGAAGGTTATGCCCTGCTGCAGGAACAAAGCGTGCCCGGTGCCGTCATCACGCAACACCCCGCCGATCGGCAGTATCGTGTCCAGTTCGCCACGGATATCTCCGCCAAACTCCCAAGTCAGGCTCGAATCCAGGCGAAACTCCCGGTCGAATGCATGCAAGCCTCCCCAGCGCAACGAGTCCTCGATGGTGTCAACGAGCATCCTTGAGGCCTCCGCACGAAGGGCGCGCGCGCCGCAATCGAGATAGTCGCGCTGCACGCCGTCGGGAACGGAGCCGCCTGCCAGCGCGCTTTTGACGGCTTCTCCATCGTCGCCCGCATCGGCGCAACCAAGCGCGCCGCTCCAAAACCTGTCAAGATCGAGGACCGAACGCCAAGGCGCAATGTCGTCTGCCTCCGAGGAAGACGAAAGCAGCGCGAGGGGAAACAGCAACACAAAACATGCCGACCACAGGGCGCGCCTGAAAAAAGCGCATGTGCGTAAGACAAATATTGCATCCATCGGGAAAGTCCTCTTGTCGTGATGTTCTGACACACAACTCGACAAACAACTCGATGAAACGCCCTCTCCCGCTGTTTTCGGGTGCCGGGAACATAACACTCCCGGCCGCATCCCTTACGGGTTTTACGGGTTACCAAGCATTCTCGCAGCATGCTCCTACGCCCTCGTCTTGCGTAGACGCAAAGCGGCCCGGAGTCACTCCGAGCACTCTACAATTTGGATAAAATTCAGGAACGGACGACCGATTCTTTACTGCTGGAAATTTCAAACCCGTTGAAGCCGCGCAACAATCCCAACAAAGCCCACGATCGTTCATACAAAGTGCGGACACAGCCCGCCGACTCCTGCCGCGCCAACCCGCTACCTCCCTAAACTCCTCCGGACAGGTTGGCGGCTAAAAATTCAAGGGACACAAATCACTCGCGCCTCTCGAATCGCCTTACCCAATTCCCTAGCCTGTTTTACGAAAAATTGCAAGAGGATGTTTTGCAGAATGCCGCAACGGCAGGAATTGTTGTGTTTCCAAGCCGGTTTATTACGGTTTTATAATACCCGGTTTGTGAAATTGTTTGCTTAAGGTGCTTTTGAATTTTCCTAAAAACTGCAAACACAAACCCCTCAGTCATTCGAATCGACTAAAATTCGGTTTGATTCAGAAAGGTGGATGACCATTGCACAGGCGGGGTTTTCAGGACGGGTGGCTGGATGAATTCGACAACACTTAAAACAGGCCGCAACCCGCTCATGACTCTCCTTGTTTCAAAGATCGAAACGCTTCAAGCGCCGCTTTTCGTGATTGTTTGAGATCGACAACGGGTTTGGGATAGGTCGTTTCCAACTCGACACCGGCTTCTTTCAAGACAGGCTTCGGCGCTTCCCACGGACTGAACAGGTATTTATCAGGTAATGCGGCGATTTCAGGAATGTACTTGCGCACGTAACTGCCATCGGGGTCAAAATTTTTCCCTTGTGTCACGGGATTAAAAATACGGAAATAAGGCGCCGCATCCGCTCCGCAGCCGGCAATCCATTGCCAATTGGCGCTATTATCGGCAAGATCGGCATCCACCAGAGTATCCCAGAACCAGCGTTCACCATGATGCCAATGCAAACGCAGGTTTTTCACCAGAAAAGAACCGACAATCATGCGTGTACGGTTATGCATATAGCCTGTTTGCCAAAGTTCACGCATGCCGGCATCCACCATGGGCACGCCGGTTTGCCCTTTTTGCCATGCGCGCAAATACTCCGTATTCTTCGTCCACGGAAAGGCGTCAAATTTCGGCTGCAGGTTTTTACGCGGCAATTCCGGATTGTGGTAGAGCAGATTGTAAGAAAATTCCCGCCAGCCCATTTCGCAGCAGAAACGGTCAACATGCTCATTGTCACCCATGTTCCGCACCGCGTGCCATATCCGGTTGGGCGATATTTCACCAAAATGCAGATGGGGAGAAAGGCGTGACACATACGGCTTTGCAGGGATATCACGCCCATCCTTGTAGGCAGGCAGCCCTTTAGAGATAAACGCTTTAAGCCGATGATGCGCGCTTTTTTCACCAATCGTCCAATGCGGATCAAGCCCGGAATGCCAGTCTGTTGTTGGCAGCAATCCAAGCGCATCAATACCCGTCCCGTCTTGGTCGAAAAGATAATTTACGCCTCCGGGTTTTGGAAGCGGGGCGCGTGGTTTTTCCGCTTTGAGGCAACCTTTGCGGTAGAACGGTGTAAACACCCTGTACGGCGTGCCGTCTCCTTTTTGAACATCCCAAGGCTCCCAAAGCAACGAGCCGTTTGAAATATGAACGGCTATTCCTTTTGTTTCAAGATGCTCCTTGATGCTTCTGTCACGATTAATGCGCCATGGTTCGTAACACCGGTTCCAATAAACGTCCTCAACATCAAAACGCGCCAGAATATCATCGAAAATATGTTGCGGGCTGCCCCGATAAACGGAAAGCTTACCGTCAAGAGATTTATTGAGTGAATTTAACGAATGATGCAACCACCAGCGGCTTGCACCGCCCATGGCATACTCTCCCGCATTCTTATCATCCAAAATGTAAATCGGCAGAATGCTTTTATGTTTGCCCGCCTGCGCCAATGCAGGGTTATCCGATAGTCTTAAGTCCTGACGAAACCAATGTATGGCAATCTTCTTTTTCATAGCGTCAAATCCTCTTGCATGCTGTTTTCTGTTCTTTTCCTGCCGGTTGTTCCGGCAACCGGGACTTGCGGACGCTACGGATGGCAACAATCTTTTTCGCCGCTTCCTTATGCTCAATATTATTCTTTCCTGGGCCATACAGCCTGCCTGCAGCCGCCTTACGCACGATCCTCCCATTAATAACGGACACGGGGCAGCCGTTCATCTGCAAACCGCCTTGCCCCGGCGCATGGACAAACGCTTGATTCATGTTGCGAAACTCCGGAATCCACGGATGGGCGAGGACACCCTCCGAGCCTTGGTTTGCATCCGGCTTGGCGGAATTGCAAATGCGAATCGCAAGAAAGTCTTGCCGCGCCACGCCGTTTCAATAATTTCACCGACGCTGCGTATATGCCTGCTCATGGCAATATTTCCTGACCATCCCAAGCAAAACATTTGCCGCTGTGGTCCGGTGTCAGATTTTCCAAAACGCACAACAGTTTTTGCGCGGAGTATTCAGGCGTGAACAATTTTCCATCCGGCACATTCCCTTGAAACGGTTTCGACAAATTGCCGTCAACCGTGCCCGGGTGCAGGCCAACAATGACTGCCTGCCTGTTACGTCTGCGAATTTCAATCGCGGCGTTCTTGATGATCATGTTGAGCGCCGCTTTTGACGCCCGATAAGCATACCATCCGCCAAGCCGATTATCGGAAATACTGCCGACTCGCGCAGAGAGTGCAGCAAACCTGGATGGTCGGCTTTTGTTTAATTTCGGCAAGAAGTATTTTGCGACGAGAGCGGGAGTGATTGTATTAACCTCGAACACTCGTTGAAATTTTTCTGCCGATAACTCACGGAATGATTTTTCAGGCATGATACCGCCGTCATGCAGCATTCCGTTGGTGACAATGACCATATCAAGCGGCTTGTCCTTTGAGGCTGCATCCGCGGCTGCAGCAAATGATTCCTCCCTGCTGTAATCAATGTGAGACCCGCCATTGCGGGAAAATGCATGCAATCCGGCGTTTGGATATTTTCCGAGTAGGAGTTTTGCGAAAGCGCTTCCAATTGCACCAGAGGCACCAATGATAGCGATGTTTTGCGGCTCAGCACTCATAAAACACTCCCTTTCACAGCATTTGCAAGATTATAAGCGGAGGTAAAGGCCCACTCGACACGACCACTGAGACACCCATCGCCACATGCAACAGACTTGCGATCCCAGTCGGGGAGTATAGGACAATTTTGGCGCTATGAAAATTGCTTTGTAGTAAAAAGTTATAACACCCATTGACGTTGCAACGACCAAAAACCAAGAATAAACACCTTTCTTCCTGTCTCGCACATGAACAAACCAGGGCGCGGCAGGAATAACAAACTGTTTTGGTTTCAGGAATGCCGCCTAACGGAAATCAAATAGAGAGCGAACCGCATGAATTTTCTTTGGCAACATTCAGGGATTGACATTACCAAGGCGAACATGTTAAACTGCCGGATGTAGGTGTTTAGTAGGGCGTATAAAATGAATTTTCTCAAAGGGAAAATAAATGACCTTACTTCGCCCAATGGCAGCAATCCTGCCAATGGCCCTTCTTGTCGCCTGCGGCGGCAGCGGAGGAGCCGCGCTGGCACCTGAAACCGGAACCCTGCCAACCCGTCTTATAGAAGGCAGAGACCAGGTAATTGATCTTGTTGGAGGAGCCGCCCCGCCGGACCTTAACTCGGAACAAATACGGGAAAGACTTACCTCGATAGCCAAGGCCGGAGACTCGCTTCTGCTCAACGCGTTCGCCGATGCCAATGGAATGGTTGAAATAACCACAACTGTCAATTGCCCGCCCGGAAGCGGAAGATGCACTGGCACGGTTAATCAGGGAACGAGCAGTTTCCAAGTCGAATATTCCCTTGATGACATTGTTGGATCCCCCTCTATTAATGGCGTAAGTTTGGCAAGGCATAGCAATGAGCACTCCGTTGTCATGACCGATAGAGGTGTTACGCTCGCGCAGCTGATCGCCGCCGGTCGACATGGTGACACCAACGGGCTTTATCAATATCAAGGCTACGGCGGATGGCTGGAGCACAGCGCCTTCACGGTGCAATTCCACAAATCGACGAACGCCGGCGACGCCGAATTCCCCGTCCTCAGCGATTCCGAACTCTCCCTTCTCATCGCACATAGCTTCGGCAAGGCCAGCGCAAAAAACCCAACCGCTACGGCGACCTGGAGCGGCGTGATGGTCGGCGCAACCAAAAACGATGGCCATGTCGTTCACGGCGATGCAACCATCGAATTCATTGTAGATGTTCCAAACGCTCTCGATGTGACCTTCGACAATATCAAAAACTTCAGCACCAATGCCGATGCCGCAACCACCACCATGACCTGGCCCTCCGTCCGCTTAGAGGACGGTGTTTTCGCGGATGCAAACGACACTATTCGGGGGAATTTTTATGGCGACAGCCTTGAAGAGGTCGGCGGTATTTTTGACAGGGATAATATCATCGGAGCATTCGGGGCGGCACAATAAACAATCTCTCAAATTATAAAATCTCAAATGGAGATATACACCAAACGTATGAAGAGTTGGCGTCTGCAGTCGGAGGGTATCTTTAGTTCATTTATTTGTAGGAAGTAAGAATCATTGACTTCGTGCATATAATTAATTTCTTACTTCTACGCGTCATCGCAACATAGATGTCGTTCGTTGATAACGAATCTGTCTCAAGCACGACTGATACATCTGCCTCTAAATCTTTGATGAGCAGAAGCTTGCTTCCAACAGCGCGACCACGAATTGTTCGTCCACGCATACGATTCTTCTAGCGAACACGTATAGCCTCATCAACAAACTCATTCCGGTCAACACAATTATTCAGCGCGTCCAAGGGAGATTGCCCGACATAGGAATATTTGAGGGAAAGCGACAAGGCAAAATGCTGCTGAAGTATCATACTCCAGCCATCTCCATCCAAATCGGATTGCTCGTGTTTTTTCTCTTTTCCAACGTGGAATCAAAAAACGACAGGATTCGATTTTAACCACTCTCGACATTCCCTCCAGTCAGGGACATATCTTTCAACATGCCTCCAGTATCTCGGTGAATGGTTATGTTCCAACAAGTGGCAGAGTTCATGCACCACTAGATAGTCAACGATACGATGGGGGGTGAGAATGATTTTCCAGTTATAGGTAATATCGCCTTTAGACGAACATGCACCCCAACGGGACTTATAGTTTCCAACAAATACCGATCTGGGCGACACCTTTATTATCTTCGAGAATCTTTCGGTTTTTTCCCTCAACAGAATTTCCGCACGAGTTCTATACCAATTCTCTAATAAATGCTTGACCATATTTTGTTGCTGCTTTTCTTCAGGGATGGCTACAACCAAGTCGCCATTCTCAAGTTTGATTGAGGGATTTATTCCTGAAACCACCTTCAGCCGATAGTTCTTTCCAAGATAAGACAAAAACTCTCCGCTAACATATTCCTTGGGTTTTGGGACCGGTCTTTCAGACTGTTCTTTGAATTTAGCCTGTATCCACGGTGTTCGTTTGGCAATCAGTTCACGGATACGTTTGTCCGACAGGGATTTGGGAACCCTGACCTTTACAAGATCACCATCGAGTTGAATGCTTGCAGACTTTTTACGGTCGGTCCTTATCACCTCAACTTGAAAAGCAAACCCTTCCATCACTTGAGTTCCTTATTATACCGTCCCTTTGAGATTCATGTTCGATTAAATCGGAGAAGTCACAAATCAGTTTGATTTACCTACCACTGTATGCACCACCGACTCGCCAAACATATATAAACCAATGTAGAAAGAAACGCTATCCACGAAAAGGTTTTCGCTAGTTCGGTAATGCTTTCCAAATGATATTGAGAGAGAGACAAGTGACCGGCAAGGATTACAAGGTCAATGTCCTCCGGAGGCTTGTAATCAGGCATTTTGCTGACTTCCAAGTGAAAGTCTGAAAGAATGTGTAGTTTCATCGTCTTGAATGTTTTGTTATGCCGACTATCCTGCCCGATTCGCCAGTCAGAATCCCTCTTCATCGGGTTCTTTTACAATATCCCTTATTACTGCTGTCAATGGAAGGGGCTGTCGGATGAATACTCGCTAATGAAGTATTTTTGCGCCCACTGCGTCCTTTATCTCCTTGGTTTCATTTGCAACATGGCTATTTTTGGACGCACTGGACGCACCGGACGCAATTGTTCCTACAGAAGGGAAGCGGGATAAAGGTGACATTCAGGCATTTTGTAGATTGACGCATGAGAGACGACAGACACCATTCCGTCATGTTCGCGTCTGTTTTGCTATCCGGTGGCAAGGGATAGCGGGGAGACGGTGGGGAAATTGTTTAGGAAAAGTTTAAAAGAGACTTTCCAATTATTCCCTCGCCATTAGTTTTGCGTTGTCGGGAATTGGAGTTTATTGCAGTGTCAAGGTATGGGTCGAAGGAGTTCCCAGTACCACAAGATTTTCACTTGCCGTTGGGATTCCGAGCGAGACGGTGATGGTACCACCTGAAAAAAAGCCTCCTGCTGTATTACGCCTGCTAACAAAGAGTTGTATATCAACGATGGTTGAGCCTTCCGGAACCGTAATTTGACAGTCACCTGCATTAGCAACTGATCTGCAGGTGCGTGAACCTGAAGCAAAATTCACCAAAGAACCAACATAGGATGTCTCCCCAGCAGGAGCAACTCGATAATACAAAAACCACCCCCCAGACGCACTATAAGTCCCCCCCGTACCACTGCCGGTAATATCCAGCGTAACAGGGGCTGTCAAAGCTTTGCTTAAATCGACCGTAAACCTAGGGTACGTCCCTCTTTGAAAGGTTGTATCAGTTTCACCGTAATTTAGAGAAACTGCCGGTGGTGGTTCGTCTTGGATGCTGAAACTCAACGGTGTGCTGCTACTGTCAACAGTCACGAGACCTTCGCTTCCCGAAGCAGCCGCAACGGTTACGGTAAATGTCTCGTTAGGGGACTCGGTATCCAAATCCAGATTGGCTCTAACAGTTACTTCGGCACTGGTATTACCTTTCGAAATCGTGACTTGGCAATTTGTTCCACTCGCCATGTTACAATCAGTTTCATTAACACTTAGATTCCAATCGTCTGTAGTGCCGTATGTCGCACCTCCGCCACTGGTAAGATTAAATACGGCATCGCTTGCAAGAGCCTGATTCAGAGAAAGCGTTATGGTCGTGCTGGTTCCTTCTTCGATGCTTGTTTTTGCAGGCATCAGTGTAACAGGCTGATCGTTAGCATTTATGGTGATTGTGAATGTGTTGGCATTTGGATCTATAATCCATCCGCTCGGGAAATTGGGACCTTCGCCAAGTGTGACAACAAACTCTTCTTGGGGTTCGGGGGTTGTGTCGTCAATGATTTGAACCGACTGTATAGTAAAGTCGTTATCACTATTGAAAACGACACCAGACGGAGAAAGCTCATGCCCGGGTGCTGTATCAATTTCGATGTCTGGGTCATCATTGTTACTAATCGACAAAGTAATCGGGAGGCTTACAGGAAGACTCGATAATTTCATACCACTCGCATCTTTTATTACACCCAGAATTGTAAGTCTGCCGGCACGAGTTTCATCGGTTGTTCTACCCGTTTCGGCAAATCCCAGTGTTGAGGGCTGATCGTTAGCATTTACGGTGATTGTGAATGTGTTGGCATTTGGATCTATAATCCATCCGCTCGGGAAATTGGGACCTTCCCCGAGTGTGACAACAAACTCTTCTTGGGGTTCGGGTGTTGTATCGTCACGGGTGATAAAACTATGCATAGCAAATTCATTATCACTATTGAAATTAGTAGTGCCAGTCGGAGTCAACTGAAGCCCAGACCCCGTATCAATATTAATATCTCCATCGTCATTATTAGTAATCGACAAGGTATACGGAAGTGTTACGGGGATACTCGATAATTTCATACCGCTCGCATCTTTCACTACACCTCGAATTGCAATAGTTCGACTTGTTTCATCAACTGTTCTGCCCGTTTCGGCAAATCCCAGTGTTGAGGTCGGCTCAGCAGGAATGGTGAAAGTCAAACTTGAAGGACTTCCGAGTTCCACAAGGCTTGCACTTGCCGATGGAATGCTAACAGAAAGGGTAAAAGTTTCTGCGGTTGTATCTGTGTGGGAGCCGTCTGCTATTGTGATGATACTTAATGCGATACTGGTCGATCCGGCACGGATGCGAGGCTCACATAAATCTCCTCCAATTCTTACAAGAGTCTGCGAATTCTGCATAAGATTACCGCATTGGATTCTTGTTCCCGATGAATTTCGATACTGGATGACAAAATCACCACTTGCGCCATCCAGAACTATCATATCATCGCTTTCTACAGTGAGGTTAAAAGTGACATCTTGGGTGAGTGCTTCACTTAACCGAATCATCATCCTATCGTCTATTTGGACGCCTTCCGAGATGGTTGTGCTTCCGCTGTAATTCAGCGAAACAGTTGGCAGTGGATCGTTAGCATTTACGGTGATTGTGAATGTGTTGGCATTTGGATCTATAATCCATCCGCTCGGGAAATTGGGACCTTCGCCAAGTGTGATGACAAACTCTTCTTGGCCTTCGGGGTCTGTGTCGTCAGTGACTGTGAATCTACTGATAGCGAAGTTATCATTAATGAAACTACTACGGGTACCCGATGGAGTCAACACAAGCCCAGGGTCTGTATCAATCCCAATGTCATTATTGCCGTTGTTGGTAATCGACAAGGTAATCGGGATATCTACGGGAAGACTCGATAATTTCATACCGCTCCCATCTTTTACTACACCTAAAATTACAATCCCTCCAGGATTGGGTTCATTAACTGTTTTACCCGTTTCGGCAAATCCCAGTGTTGAGGGCTGATCGCTCGCATTAATAGTGATTGTGAATGTGTTGGCATTTGGATCGACAATCCATCCGCTCGGGAAATTGGGACCTTCGATAAGTGTGATAACAATCTCTTCTTGGGGTTCAGGTGTTGTGTCGTCAACGATTACGGGAAAAAATATGGCGAATTCGTTATCACTATTGAAATTGGTAGTGCCACCCGGGGTCAACTCATACGCGACTGATGCATCAATGCCGTTAATATCGTTTTCATTGTTGGCAATCGACACGGTAAAAGGGAGACTTACAGGAATACTCGATAATTTCATACCGCCCGCATCTTTTACTACACCCCTAATAGTGTTAATTCGCTGATTACCGCCAATGGTTTCATCCGTTGTTATACCCGTCATGGCAAATCCCAATGTTGAGGGTGAATCAGCGGGAATGGTGAAATTCAAAGTTGACGGACTTCCAATCTGCACTATGTTTTGGCTTACCTGATTAACAGTAAGAGAGGCGGAAAAGGTTTCGGCAGTCGTCTCGTTAGTCGAATCTTCGTTGACATTAACGATTACTTCGACACTGGTTTTGTTTGCTGGAATGTCTACCTGGCACATGCGAGTGCACGTAGACACGCCTTGATTTATAGTAAAATGATAATCGTCGAAAGAACTGTATACTGCATCATTATTACTGCCGGTAAGAACAACTATAGAACTTCTTGTAAGGGCTCGGCTCAATGTAAGCGTAATTGTCGCCGTTTCTCCTTCCGCTACGGTCGTTTTATCAGCACTCAGGGAAACCGTTGGCAATGGCGGTGCTTCAATGACGAAATCCACTCTCGGTGAACTGCCAAGTGTCACGAGAC
>JAPOUT010000046.1 GCA_026708545.1 Hyphomicrobiales bacterium | reverse complement strand
TTGTCGTTCCTTCGGAATTCTCGGATTTTGTGGAGTTTGACAGCACGTCCAAGCCGACTCTGATTATTGTATCCGGCAGTTAACTCGCCAAAACAACATAGATAACCGTTTGGGTGGGCCGACAGGCGAAGCAACCGTTCAAGTCAACAACGATGCGACCGCCGAACCCCGTGAGGACTTTTCCGTTTCTGTGGAGGTTGATTCGGGAAGTCCAAGTATCGTGACGGTTGGAAGTCCGTCAAAGCCTGGATTTCAGTATCCCGTCGAACTAGTTTGCTGAGCGGGAGAAGCGTCTTCTCTACGGGGAGCGTGATGACGGTACCGGAACGCCGCCGTTTCACCGACGGTTTAGAGAAGCCCGGAAATCGGCGGAATTCCGCAATCATGCGGGACTTTGGCGGGAAAGCGGCAGGTTTCCGGAAATTGCCAAGGTTCGCCGGTTTGTCGGCATGCTTCTCCCGGAAGCGACGGTCTCAAGCAGCCGCAAACCAGCGGGCGGAGACGCCCGTGCAATCCCGGGGAAGCTTTCCGGAAGCCTTGACACTTGCGGGGCGGGTCGATAGAATCTCTCCAGATTGTCAATTCCATCAAGGGGAGATGCCAGATGAATATGTTCCGTTTTGCAATTGCCGCGGTGGCGGCGGTTTTGGCAGTTTCGCTCGGACCCGTTCCCGCATCCACGACGACGAATTCTCCCTCCGTTCCCGGCAATCCGGTTGACGCTCCCGCGCTGAACTTGCGGGCGGTCGGCTCGCAACTGGTCGTCGAGACCATCGAAGATGCTCTGCGCCAGGGCGGCCTCTCGTTGCTCGGGGAAGGATTTCAACTCGACTCGTCATTGAGTTATGCCAACGGGGACACGGGAGGATTCAGGGGCGAGTGGGACGTCGTGGTCCCGTTGTTCCGCCAGGGCGAGTATGTGGTCTTCGTGCAGCCCGGCGTCGTTTTTTGGACGGGACACGAAGAGGAAAGCCGCATTGACGGGAACCTCGGCTTTGTTTACCGCGCCAATCTTGCAAACACTCCTCTTGGTATTGATGCAGTCGGGGGTGCTTCGCTGTTCTACGACTGGGACTTTCGTTCGGTTGGTCATTCCCGTCTCGGCATCGGTGCGGATATACAGAGTGGCATCTTCCATGGCGCATTCAATTATTACTATCCGCTGAGCGGCGTGCAGGAAGGACTGCGGGATGGTTTTGTTGAAGAAGCGTTGCAGGGGATGGATTTGCGGTTTGCGTTTGAAAAAGATGTAATGCGTGCGGGGGCCAGTCTCGGTTATTGGGGATATGACGGCGGGGAAGGTGTCCCGGGTGAATGGGGGCTTTCCGTCGGCTTTGACGCGGGCGTCCGGATTTTACCGGGCGTGTTCCTCGAAGGCGGATGGGAGCGCTATGAGGAGGGGATTTTGTCCGACCAGCGTTGGAATGCCGGCTTGGCGTTCCGTTTCTCCCTTCCCGACTTTGGGGGCATAGGCTACGGCAGCAAGGAGTTGTCCTCTAGCCTGTGGAAGCCCGTCGAGCGGGAGAAACGGATTCTCTATGAGGAGCGTCTGGGAACTCCCCAGATTGATCTTACCCCGGCGTCCGTGCGCGTTTTCGAACCGGAGACGCAGGGCGAGAGCGAGACGGTCACAATCATGGCGGATCTGGGCAGGCCGTTGGAAGAGGATGTTACGCTGAACATCACGGTCGAGGAGACGTCAACGGCGGAGTTCGGGGCGGACAGGGACTTCACCTACGGATACAAGGTATACGAACGGGATGCGGTCACGGGAGGGCAGTCGGCGCCGGAGGGTGATGCGACGGCGTGCGGCGGGAGGACATGCGCGGTGACAATTCCCGCGGGCGTGACGCGCTTCCATATCGAGGCGGAGATTTTCGCCGACGGCGTAGACCAGGAGTCTCCCGAGTTCATTGGCTTTCAAATTGAGGTTCCCGAGGAGCATGCGGACCTGTTGCGCGGCAGCGACGGGGCGCGGGTGTTCATCGGCGGATCAGGCAACATCGTTTCCATTAATTCCGATGTCGGCACCAGGCTGGACGAGGACGGAGGAACGCTGGACATCGTTGTGGATGTCCTTCAACCCTCGCCTGATCCGATAACGCTAAATGTTGCGGCGGCGAGCACAAGCACGGCGCAGGACGGAGATTACAGCTTCCCTGCCACCATTGAGATTCCCGCCTACGGCCGGACCGGAACGGTCACGATTACGGGAATCGACAATATCAGAGAAGAAACGGCTTTTTTGACGGTTGACTTGGAAATCACCGGAGGTTTGCCGGAGGGCTGGGATTTCGTTGACGACTCCGGCGATCCCGCTGACTTGCTCACCCACCAGGTGACCATCTTTGACGACGATGTTCCATGGATTGGCTGGGTCGTTGAACAAGCCACGATCGACACGATAGACGGTAGGACCCTCTCCTATATTGCCACGGCAAGGATGACGGAACCGTTGAGCGATGCGGTCACCTTGAATGTTAACCTCACCACTCAGGGAGGCCTCTCATCAGGAAGCCCGGGCATGCCCGCCCAGGTTACTGATTGCACTGAAGGTTTTTTTGGATCTGTCGTCGATATAACTTTTCCGGCAAATGCGACAGGCGACGACCTTATGCAGTCTTGTCTTATACATGTTACCGAAGGCATTAGAGGCGGGCTTGTCATCTTGGAACTTGTGGCGGCTCCGGGAGCCCGAGGCTTCATCATCGATCGGCCGCGGTTAACAATTATGGGTCGATAGGCGGTGAAATCCCTTTAACGGCCGGGGTTGGTGCAGGGGTGCCCGCATCATGCGGCGTCAATAAAAAACGCGCAGGGCCGGCGGAGAGAGGGCGGATTCGGATGTGCCTTTTCCGGGAATTTTATTCTGTCGCGGTCTGAATCCGGCAATTCCGACCGGCGTATTTGTTTGCCACAAGCCGTTTCCGTTTTCCGGCTTATCCGGCCAATTCATCTTCCGGTCGCGCATCCCGGTTCCGGAGACGCTCACGCCGCCGCAATGACTTCGTCCAAACGTTTCGGGTGCGCGGTGACGGATTCCCAGCCGTCTTCGGTGATGATGAAACTATCGCCCACCTGCGCGCGGAAAGTTTCCGTCGTAACCGAACCGTCCACCGCAAAGACCATTCCCGGTTGCAGGATGGTCTTGTCGCCGGTTACCAACTGGGGTTTTTCAAGGAAACTGAAACCCGTTGCCCGCCCGCATCGAAACGGATATTCATAACCCGCGCCTTGGATGACTTCGGCGTATGCGGCGTGCACGCTCTCCGCCGTGACTCCGGGACGCAGCGCGCCAAGGGCGGCCTTCTGGCTGGCGACGGCAACCTCGTAGGCCGCCGCCTGGGATTTGTCGGCGATATCCCCGATCCAGAAAGTTCGGTCAAATCCGAGTTTGAAACGGTGGAAATTCGTCGTGCCGCAGAAACACAAAAACGCAGGCTCGCCCCGGCGCATGATCCGGGTGCCGGCGCGGTGGTGCGTCTTGGTGATGGTTTCGCCCGTTGCCATGATTTGCAAAAAATGCGTGTTGGGCGACATGTCGGCGTCATCGTAATGTGCGAGGAGAAGTTCCGCCGCCTTGCGCGTGCCCGCTTGCGAGACGGCAAGTGCGACCTCGTATTCCGGCACGCCGTCGCCAAGAGCTTCACGGCCCGCGGCCATCATTGCATTGGCCATCTGTCCCGCATGGCGGGCAAGGCGGAGTTCCTCTTCCGACTTGACCATGCGCATTTCGGCGAGGACGGGCGTAATGCTCGACAGGTTTTCCTCCGCAACCAGGCTGTCGACGCAGGCGCGTACGACGGGCGGCATGCGGTCGGGTTCAAGGGCGATGCGGCGCGCGCCTTTCAAGGCGCGCGGAAGCTCTTCGCGCCACTCGTCTCCCATGCCGTCGTTCCATGCGGCAATTCTGCCGACTCGCGCCGAAGATTTTGCGGCGTTCAGATCGAGAGCCGGCGTGACCAGCAGGCTGTCGCCGTCGCGCGGCACGACCAAAATCGTGGGGCGGCCGAATTCCATGTGAAGATAGTCATAATAGCCGGTCAGGTAATAGACATTGTCGTCGTCGGTGATTAACGCAACATCAATTCCCTCCGCAGCCATCCGTTTGCGAAATTCCCGCATGTGCGATTCAAACATGGCCTCGATTCCATCCGTTGTCTCTTTATGGCGGGGATTATACGCCAAAGTCCGCCGCATTTCCAAAACATTAGAGAGGTTTTTCTCGACTTTCCCCCGGCGCAAATGGAAGGTATCGGGCAATCCTTGCCATGCAGGTTGCCAAGTCCGTTTCCCGAAGGGAATTAATCAAACAAACCCGTCTGCAAATTGGAAATTACGGAGAAATCGCAGGAAAATTCAAATATTGTTTCGAATTGATTGCCTGAAAAACATTGACACAAACAGAATGTGGACAGACAATGCCCAGTCGCAATTATAACCACTACAACTTACATTGCTTTCGCGGTTGACCGGACAAAACACCCCGAAAGCCTG
This sequence comes from Hyphomicrobiales bacterium, assembly GCA_026708545.1. Classification (GTDB taxonomy): domain Bacteria; phylum Pseudomonadota; class Alphaproteobacteria; order JAPOUT01; family JAPOUT01; genus JAPOUT01. The sequence continues at coordinate 11,670 of JAPOUT010000046.1, read as the reverse complement.
CGTATAGCGAAGGTTTTGGATTAATTGATTTCTTTGGAAGTAAACTTTGCTGCATGCCGGGTTTTCAGCCGATTTGTCTAGTTAACCGCGAAACCCATATCGCTTAAGCATCACCCAAGCCGAGGGTGTTGGCTCGAGGTGGTAGACATAACAAGACAGCGACCAAGCAAACGGGGAGATTAAAATGAGCACCAGGCTTTCTTTTGACGAATTCGACGAAAAGTACCACAGCCATAACCGTGAATCACACATATCTGGCCAAGAAATCATATTTTGAAATTCAATTTTTCCCGGTTTTTATACAAAATTCCTTACAGCCTAGCCTCCAGTTCCGGTTCTAGGAACTTATGATTCTCGCGAGGTGCCTTGCGGGGATCTACGGCCCTCGCGAGGTATCTCGCGAGAATCCTGCATTATAGGAGGAGGTACGGGGTGAAATTTGCCGTTTTATTGATGGGGGATTTGCACGGCGGTTGGCGGGAGTGAAATCGCAAGATGTGGGATATTATTCCCCAGCGTTTGTCCGGAACATCTATGAACAATGCTCCGTTGCGGAATCTTGTTCACCGAGCGGCTTGTTGCGAGTTCTTTATTACGATGCGCCGCCGTTTGAGGGAATGGTCCGTCTCCCCGTATCAAAGAGGCAAAAAATATCCGCCAGCCGGATTCTTTTCTTGACGAACTTGCCGCATTAGACCATATAGCCGTGCGCTGCGGATATCTTAGATTTAAGACTTGGGCGCCGAAAAAGGAACAACCAAGAAAAGATGAGGATTATTACCCTGTTATCGTTCAAAAAGGCGTGGATACGCGCATTACGCTGGATATTGCAAATTTCTGCGAGCGCAAAACCGTGGACCGTATTATCCTGTTTTCTGGGGATACGGATTTAGTCCCTGCTTTGAAATACGCACGCATCGCCGCTTGCAAACATTTTTGTTGCAATTGTCGTCACCGGCACAAGGGTTAGCCCGCAAATTGGTAGCGCATAGTGATCTTGTTCTAGGTATTGAATGGCATCCCGAACTGTCAACGTAAAATTCCCCTTAAGTCGCCAGTATAGCTTTCTCCGAGAAGGGAAACCGGGTTGTTCGTCAGCATCCGGCATCCCGAAGCGACAACACGCCATTCTTCCAAATACTCTCTGGTTGCAGTGAAGCCAAGGCGGAAGTAATTCATCGAAAAATGCCTTAATTCTGGCTTGGGTTTTCTAATTGTCCTAACAGTCGGCGAGCGCCATAATTGCACTTTCGTTACGATAGTTGGGGTTAATGCTGGTGATGGTCTTTTGCGGGTTGCTTTACGGCTTCCGGGCTGGTATTATGAAAGCTGGCAGGCGGTCCTTGGTCGGAATTTCTGTCGTGTTGGCGTTGTCAAAACGCAAAATTACCAATCAGGCGCTGTCTTGCGGACTACGTATGTGGGGCTGGCCCTTATTGACTGTGTTTCAAGAGGACATGAAGGGGAGGCGGTAGTTTTCATTTTCTTTTAGGAGGGAATTCACAATGTCGGTATCTTCAAACAACAATATAATTTCCGTGAAAGGCAAATTTTACGAATTTCCTCGGTTTTGTTCTGCGCTTCATGAAGTAATTGATAAGAAGAGATGGTCGGAAGTTATCTTGGACTTTTCCCGTTGCGAGACCGTTTCGGAACAAGTGATGCTTCCCCTCATGCCTCTCATTGTTCAGTATCGAAAAGAAAAAGAAATTGATTTCAAATTACATGAATCGGCTAACGAACCATTGCGGCGTTTGTTTATTAACGCCAATTGGGGGCATTACATAAACCCGAAAGAATATGATTACAAAGCTGTTCTCCGCGAGGGAGCATATGTTCCCGCTAGCCAATACGAGGATTGGTCGTTTCAACAAGAATTGCATGAGAATGTCATGAACCTCGTTTTGGGAAATTTACAAGTGACAAGAGACAGTCTCAAGGTAGTGGAATGGTCGCTTTGGGAAATCATGGATAATGTTTCTAATCATGCGGAATCACCGTGCGGCGGTTTTGTGCAGGCAACAGCATTTCAGAATCTAAGTAGGGTTGAATTTGTCGTCGCTGATGCCGGAATGGGTATTCCTGTGAGCATGAATGAACCGGACCACGAGAAGGCCATTGAAGATGCCATTAGTGAAGGTGTCACCAAGGATAAGCAGAATAACGCGGGTAACGGTTTGTATGGGAGTTATCAGTCTGCGGTTATGTCGGGAGGTGAGTTTGAAATTCATTCCTTGAACGGACATTTTTTTCGAAGGAGCGGCCAGCAAGCCAAACTTCATAGAGGCTCTGTTCCCTATAAAGGAACGTCGGTGCGTTGTGCCATAGGGGTTTCGGACCCGGAATTATTAAGCAAGGCTTTGCGCTTCAAGGGTGTGCCTAGCGATCCTTATAGTCTGTATTTGGAAAAATTTGAAAACGAAGACGAAGAAGTAATTTTTCATATGAAAACAGAAGTGGGGAATGCCTTCGGTTCCCGAAACGGTGGGAAGCACGCGCGTACGAAAATCGAGAATCTTCTCCGAGGAAAAAAACGCATCATACTCGATTTCGATGGAGTGGGAATTATTTCCAGCAGCTTTGCCGACGAGGTTTTTGGCCGCCTTTTCGTAGATATGGGCTTTCGTGCATTCGCCCGAAGAATTGAGATGCGCAACGTTGATCCTACCATAGACGGCTTGATTGACCGGGCAATAGCGCAGCGCAGCAAATTAGGAAACGGGAGTTCGTAGATTTCTTCCGGCTTTCTATGGCCTTGGTGTCACGCGCCAGCCAATAGTCCACACGTGAGGCGCTGTGCTTTCTCCATCATTGGCAGGCCTTCCTCAATCACGGCATCAACTGGCTTGCGCCTGCGAAACATTGGCAACCTATTGAGCACGGTTGCCCAGCGGTTAGCCGCCTTTTCACCGAAACATGAATGCAACACGTCGTGAATAGCGATAATTATCCTGATAAGGTTCAACTGTTCTTGGTTGAGTGACCCGTCCCATATTCCCCTCTTAATCTGCATCCACGTTTGATGACCGGTAGCCAACAGCTTTTCCGCATCTGAATCATCCCAAGCCTCAACTACACGCGTATAAGTTTCGGCGGCAGCCTGCGTAAGTGTAATATGGTCAGGATCTGCGGCACGGTCTTCGACACGACCTTTGGAGTCAGATGCAACGTCTCTCGAACCGACACGAACACGTAATTTCATTCCAGTACTGAGAGGTCGTGCTCTGGTATTGGGAAACCGTTGCGCCATAGTCGGGCTCCTTTTCCAAAATGCATCGTATGATTATACGTATTGCATTCTGTGGTACATACCAAGTTTCTCCCAAACCAATACCTGTTTGAGGAATGTCTTCATCCCACCACATGCATCGTAGATTCGCCCAATTTGCGTCGGCAGTACTTATTTTACCGACATTCCTGCTAAATAAACCCGAACGGGATGGTTTGTTTGATTTTAGCGTTGGATAATCTATAATCGTCCCGAACGGGATGATTTATGAGTGACGACAGAATTAAAAAACTGGGTGAGATTGCAAGGCAGACCCGCAAAAAACAGGGCTTAACACAAGAGCAGTTGGCGGCGGCAACGGGTGTCGGCGTGCGTTTCATACGGGAGTTGGAGCGGGGCAAGGAATCCTGCCACATCGGCAAGGCTCTGCTCGTGGTGTCGATGCTCGGAATTGACGTAGTTGTAGATGGTGAAACGCTGTGAGCCGGATTCTGGATGTTTATCTGCAAGAAAGTCCAGTCGGCAATCTCGAGCAGGTAGACGGCGGCGAATTAGTTTTTACTTATGATGCGGATTATTTGAATGCGGTGTCACACGCTGTATCGCTCTCCCTGCCGTTGCAGGCCGAGCCCCACGAGGGCCCGCAGGTTGGAGCTTTTTTTTCAGGTCTTCTGCCCGAAGAAAGCGTGCGCGAGCGCTTGGCAGGATATTTGGGGTTGTCCGAAAAAAACTCTTTTGCCTTGCTGGAATCCGTCGGCGGTGATTGTGCGGGGGCGTTGGCGTTATATCCCCATGGGGAAAAGCCCACTGGGGTTTTTGGCGGTGTTGAAACTTTGGACGATGTGCGATTGAAGGAGATTTTATACCTGATTAAGCGCCGTCCCATGCTGGCGGGAGACGGCGGCTGCCGTTTGTCTTTGGCGGGAGCGCAAGACAAGTTGGCGGTGGGGTTTCGCAACGGACATGTCTTGTTAATCAAAGGCGGTGCACCGACCACGCACATCCTGAAGCCGGTGATTTGGCACGTGGAAGACAGTGTCCATAACGAGTTGTTTTGCATGAAATTGGCACGAATGGTTGGCATTGACGCGCCGCATGCATCGTTGCATTTTGTGGATGACGCGCCGTACTATCTCGTCGAGCGTTATGACCGCCGTATCGACCAAAGCGGAACCGTGACGCGTATCCATCAAGAGGATTTTTGCCAGGCGCTGGGCGTTGCGCCCGAGATTAAATATGAACGCGAAGGAGGTCCGTCTATTGCCGCTTGCCGGAGTGTGATTGCCAGGCACGCGGTGCGTCCCGCGGCGGACGGGATTAAATTGCTGAACATCACTCTGTTTAACTACTTGATCGGCAATGCCGATGCCCATGGCAAGAACTTCTCGTTGCTCTATCAGAACAACAAGCCCGAATTGGCACCGGCCTATGATTTGCTGAGCACGGCGGTTTATTCCGGTCTGTCCAAAGAAATGGCGATGAAAATCGGCGGAGAATATAAACCGGATAAAGTTTATGCACGCCATTTTCATGGCTTGGCGGTCGATACCAAAACCGCGCAATCGGCCGTGGACCGGCAAATCAAAACGATGAGGGATAAAATGAGGGATGCGGCCTCGGACTTAAAGGCGAGCCTGGCGGCGGAGGGGTTGGCTTCCGGCGTATTTGATGAAATCATCGCAATCATTGAAGAGCGTTCAAAACACCTCGGCGGATAAGCGGCAACGCGGCGGTGATGGGTAAAAACAACCCCCGCCGAATAAACCGCCCGGCGGGGCTGTCTCCCGGTTTCTCCGTGTTTTTATACCAAAATACCGTCTGTTTTATTTGGCGGGGCTTTTTTCGGAGGGAACCGGACGGGCAACGACCGATGCCCGCCGAACTGCGGGGCGAATCGGGCAATTGCCGGATTTGGCTGCAATCTCCCGGTTTGTTACGGCATTGCCTTGCATTGCCGGGTGGAAACCCGCGCGGAACCGAAGAGGGCCTCTATTGATTTTAACGGTTTTAATTGACATCATTGCGACCGTGTCCTTTCGGGGAATGAATAATAGAGGCCGGACGCGCCGCTTGGGGATTGCAGGTCCGGCATGGTGAAGCGCAAGGGATCCGGTCCCGAAGACGCCGCACCGCGAATGTCTTAAATGTTTTGAGTGTTGTTTTATGACGGATTTTTTGCAACTCCTAATTGTCGGAATTAGCCAAGGCTGCATATACGGGCTCATCGCGCTCGGGTTTGTATTGATTTACAAGGCAACCGAGATGGTGAACTTCGCCCAGGGAGAGATGATGGTCGTCGGCTCCTTCATCGCCTGGACCTTCGTTGTCGGCATGGGTTTCAATTTTTGGGTCGGCTTGTCGGCGGCAATGGTCGTGATGGCGGTGTTCGGATTTCTGCTGGATGCGGCCGTCGTTCGCCGCATCATCGGCCAGCCCCAGTTCTCGGTCGTGATTTTGACCATCGGCATCGGCATTATTTTGCGCGCGGGTTCGGGCATGGTTTGGGGCAACCAGCCCTTGACGATGCCGACGCCTTTCCCCGGCAATTCTGAATTTTTCGGGGCGGTCGTCGGCAACGAGCGTCTGGCCATCATCGGCACCACCGTCCTTTTAATCGGCGGCCTGGTGCTGTTTTTTCGCTGCAGCCGCTGGGGCGTTGCCTTGATGGCTTCGTCCCAAAACCAGCTCGCGGCCTTGTACTCGGGCATCCCCGTGCGCTTCGTGTTTTCCGCCGTTTGGGCGGGCGCGGCCGTTATTTCGACAATCGCCGGCACGATGCTCGCCCCCATTACACTAATTGAGCCGCTGAATAGTTTTTTGGGAATTAAAGCGTTTGCCGCCGCCGTCATCGGCGGCTTCCATTCCATAACCGGAGCAATCGCCGGGGGCGTCCTCATCGGAGTGGTCGAGGCTTTCGCGGGAGCCTACCTGCCCGGTGCCCGGGAAACCATCGGCTACATCATCATGTTTGCCGTTCTGATAGCGTGGCCCGGAGGATTGTTCGGACGCGCCCATCGAAAGAAGGTGTGAAATGCGCGTCCTCTTCAAGCAATCCTACGACCAGGACATCCGGATCGCCAAACACCGCGGACACTTGATTTGGTACGGGTTGCTTCTGCTGTCGACGCTGTGCGCGCCCTTGTTTGTCGGCTCGTTCTATCTGGGCGAGTTGTCACGCGTCATGATTCTCGCATTGGCGGGGCTCGGACTGATGTTTGTCACCGGCTTTACCGGCCAGGTGAGTTTGGGCCATGCCGCTTTCGTCGCCGCCGGGGCGTATGCGAACGCCTGGGCGCTGAGCCGGGGCTGGCCGTCGCTCGCGGCCATACCGTTCGCCGGGTTTGTCTCGATGCTTTGCGGACTTGCGGTGGCAGTCCCGGCATCGCGCATGTCGGGGATTTACCTCGCAATCGGGACGCTGGCTTTCGCCATCATAGTTGAAGACGGAATCATAAAACTCGACGGCATTACCGGCGGCAACCGCGGCATGGCCGTCGAGGCGCCGGTTTTCCTCGGCTTCCGTATGTGGGAATCCTGGCAGTTGTACTATCTCTGTCTTTTTGTCCTCGTCGCCTGCATTTTCGCCGTCCTGAATTTCATGCGCTCGCCCGTCGGACGGGCGATGATAGCCGTGCGCGATTCCGAAGTTTCAGCCCGCAGCCTCGGCGTGAAGGTCGCCCGGACCAAAATCTTCGCTTTTGCGGTGTCTGCGGCGATTACCGGATTTGCGGGAGCTTTGTTCTCCCATTATCTGCAATTCATATCTCCGGAGATCTTCGGGGTGGTGCTTTCCATCCAGCTCCTGTTAATGATCGTGGTGGGTGGCTTGGGCACGGTTCACGGGGCAATCTTCGGCGCGGCCTTGGTCGGCCTGCTCGAAACGGGCATCAACCTGGCCAAGGACTACCTGCCGCCGGGCATCGGCTCGCAGCCCGGCTTGGAGCCTCTGCTCTTCGGCATCATCCTGGTCGGCTTTATCCTTTTTGAGCCGCAGGGCGTTTACGGCCGCTGGGTGAAAATCCGGTCTTATTTCGAGTTGTTCCCGCTGTATCGAAGGAAAACATTCGTGCGCCAGCGCTCGTACTTAAAGACGGACCGCATGCAATGAGTCTGCTCGCGGTTCAAAACCTTTCCCTCTCCTTTGGCGGCCTCAAGGCGGTTGACGACGTCAGTTTTTCCATCGAGCCCGGCGAAGTCTATGCCGTCATCGGGCCGAACGGCGCCGGCAAATCAACTCTGCTCAACATGATCAGCCGCTTCTATCATCCGAGCCGGGGAGAAATACTCCACGACGGCAAATCCCTTTTGGAATGCGATGCGTCCGAAATACCCGCCCGGGGCATCGCGCGCACGTTCCAGAACATTGAGTTGTTTGAACGCGCAACGGTTTTGCAGAATTTGCTGGTCGGCCGGCAGGTTCACAACACCGTCCCGGACTGGCGGCAGTTTGTTTTCACGCCGGACATCATGCGTGCCGAACGGGAACACCGGCGCAAGGTCGAAGAGATCATCGATTTTCTGGAAATCGCCCATTACCGCGACATGCATGTCTCCGGACTGCCGTACGGCGTGTGCAAAAAAGTCGAGCTGGCCCGCGCCCTGGCCGTTGAACCCGAATTGCTTCTGCTCGATGAGCCGGCTTCCGGGCTCAATCCGGAAGAAACAGAGGAAATGGGATTTTGGATCGATGACATCCGGCGCGACCTAAAGATCACCGTGCTGATGATCGAGCACGACATGAGTTTGGTGGACGAGGTCGCCGACAGGGTGCTGGTCCTGGCGAACGGCAGGGTTTTGACGGAGGGTAAATTCGACGATGTTAAATCACACCCCGACGTGGTTCGGGCCTATCTCGGCGAGACGCTCTGATGTCCCGGGAAGCCGTCCTCAGCATCAAAAGCATTGAAACTTTCTACGGACCCGTCATGGCGGTTCGCGGCGTCAGCCTTGAAGTTCGCGCGGGCGAGATTGTTGCCATCCTGGGCGGCAACGGTGCGGGAAAGACAACAATCCTCAAAACGGTTTCAGGCGCCTTGGAGCCGCGAAAGGGGAGCGTGACGTTCGAGGGTCGGGACATTACGGGCCGGTATCCCGACAGCATCGCGAGAGCGGGCATGGGCCATGTGCCCGAAGGACGCGAACTCTTTCCGCTCCTGAGCGTTCGCGAGAATTTGGAAATGGGCGCATTCAGCCGCCGGGACCGCGGCGAAATCAGTGCGAGCATGGATCTTGTTTACAGCTACTTTCCCGACCTCAAGCCAAAAACAAAAGTGCAGGCCGCCTATCTGTCCGGCGGGCAGCAGCAGATGCTCGCCATCGGCCGCTCCCTGATGATGAAGCCCCGCCTGATGCTTCTGGACGAGCCTTCCCTCGGCTTGTCGCCGCTTTTGGTGTCCGAAATTTTCGACATACTGGACCGGTTGAACAAGGAACAAGGCACGGCCATTCTGCTTGTCGAGCAGAACGCGCACATGGCGCTGAAGGTGGCAAGTTGCGGTTGTGTCATGGAAGCGGGGCGGGTGGTTTTTGAAGGCGACCGTGAAAAACTGCTGGGCAGCGCCGACATCCGGGAATTTTACCTGGGCCGCAAGTCCGAAGGCGCGCGCGGGAAGCGCCGCTGGAAGCAGCGAAAGACCTGGCGTTAGCGTGCGGCGGGACCGGGTTCGGCATGGCGGATGAACAACAAATGACGCGCGGCCGCGATGTCCGCATCGAGGGATGCCGGACGCTTCCCCAGCTTTTCCGCAAGCGTTGCCGGGACCTTGGACCGGCCATCGCTATGCGGGAAAAGGTTTACGGCGTTTGGCGCGACGTCACCCGGGCCGAATACTACGACGCTGCCCGGGTTTACGGCGCCGCGCTCATGCAGATGGGCCTTGAGCCCGGCGACGTGGTGGCCATCGTGTCCGATACCCGCAAGGAATGGACGCTGATCGACATGGCCGTGCAAGCATGCCGGGGCTTGTCCAACGGCATCCATCCGGTAAACTCATCCGCTCAAATTGAGCATATTTGCGTGGACAGCAAAGCGCGGTTCCTCGTCGTCGAGAACGAAGAACAATTGGACAAATGGCTCGCCGTCCGGCACGGCATCCCGGGCATAAGGAAAGTCGTGGTTCTTGACAACAAGGGACTGAAGACTTTTAGCGATCCCGACGTGGTCATGCTGGAGGAATTTGAAGCCGCCGGCCGCGCGGCGCTGCCTCGCTACGGCGGGGAGTGGGACAGGCGCATCGATGCGGGCGAGGCGGGGGATTCGGCCTTTTTGATTTACACCTCGGGCACGACGGGCAAGCCGAAGGGCGTTACGATTGCGCACTGCAATGCGCTTTGGGCCGGACGCACCTTCGTTGAGACTTTCGGATTGAACGCCGACTCCCGGTGCCTTGTCTACCTGCCGCTGAGTCATATTTCGGAGCGCATTCTGTCGGTTATTTCTTTCCTGGTCACGGGGTCGATGATGAATTTCGTTGAAGCGCCGGATACGGTCTTTGAGAATATCACGGAAGTTTCTCCTACCTACTTTTTCGGTGTGCCCAGAATTTGGGAGAAGATGTATTCGAGCATAACGCTCAAACTCAAAGAGGCGACTTGGACGGGCCGCAAGAGTTTCGAATTGGCCCTCGCCGTCGGCAGCCGGTATGCCGAAGCAAAAGACGGCGGCGTTGCGCCGGGTCCGGGACTGAAGTTTGCAAACTGGCTGGCCGGCCGCCTTGTTTTTGATAACATCAAAGTCATGCTCGGCCTCGATAAGGCGGAGACTTGCCTGACGGGCGCGGCGCCGGTTTCTCCCAATTTGATTTATTGGTTCCGCGCAATGGGGTTGCCGATTTACGAGGTTTACGGACAGACGGAAAGCACCGCCCTCATCTCGGCCAATCGCGCGGGCGTAAACAAAATCGGTTCGGCCGGCAAGCCCTTTAAGACGGTCGAGGTCAGGATCGCCGACGACGGTGAAATCCTGGCGAGGAGTCAGGGGGTCTTCCAGGGGTATCTTAATCAGCCCGGCAAAACGGCGGAGGCGGTTGTTGATGGATGGCTGTCGACCGGTGACATCGGTAAAACGGACGGCGACGGTTTCCTGTATGTCACGGGTCGCAAGAAGGACGTTATCGTAACGACGGACGGCAGGAACATTACGCCTTCGGAGATTGAAAACGAGCTTAAATTCTCTCCGTATGTTTCGGACGCGGTGGTCATCGGGGACGGGCGCGAGTATCTAACCTGTTTGATCATGATAGATTACGACAATGTTTCCCGAAACGCCCAAGACAGAAACATTCCGTTTTCGGACTATGCCAGTCTGTGCCGCGCCGGGGAAATTCGCAGCCTCATCAACGACGAGGTCGAACGTGTGAATCTGAAGTTTGCCCGCGAGACACTGAGAGACTTTCGCTTAATCGAGCGGCAGCTGACTGCCGAAGACGAAGAACTGACCACGACGATGAAATTAAAAAGGTCGCTCATCGAGAAAAAATATGCTGCTTTGATTGACGATATGTACGGCCGAGGATAGTCCGGGCGTTCAAGCGCGGGCATCCCCTGTCTCCGATTCGGACGGCCGGCCCTTTGCAATTCGGTTCATAACGGACAGGGCGGAATGGCACAGAGACGGCCTTTATGAAGGCGGTGAACAACGGACGCGAATGCGCGTTGTCTTTCGCTGTGCCGGTTCAACTTTATTAAGTTCATTAAGCGCGGCGTAACGGGGTTGGACTAGGGGGGAGTGATTGGTGTGGGCTGTTTGCATTCCCTTGCGTTGCGTGCCGGACATATTACAATGGCTGCGCCGACCTCGGACAAAGGGATTCGGCGGGCTTTTGTTTCGTTTTTATGCTTGTGCGGGCAATTTTCGGGGAATCATGGAAGTAACGGCGGAGTGTGAAAACCTCGCTGGCAAGCCTTCTGTCCTTCGTTTGCAACTTTCTGCTTGACACCTTTCCTTTTTTATGGCTCTCTTTTCCAAGAGACGATTCTGTAACTAGGAGGAATACCATGGCTCAGCCTGCCGAGATTGAACGCGAAAACGAAGGCGGTGCAAAAAACCCCGATGAGGATGCCAGTTTCGACATTAGGCACCTTGATAATAGGCTTAGCGGCGATATCCGCGAGTTGAGGGGTGACATCAAACACCTCGACAAAAAACTTGATGCCAGAACCGAAGCTCTCAGGAGTGACATCAAAGATTTTGACGAGAAATTTACCGCGGAGTTCAGAGATGTCAGAGGCGATATCAAAGACCTTGACGAGAAATTTACCGCGGAGTTCAAAGATGTCAGGGGCGACATCAAAGACCTTGACGAGAAATTTACCGCGGGCATCAAAGACCTTGACGAGAAATTTACCGCGGGCATCAAAGACCTTGATAGGAAATTTACCGCGGAGATCAAAGATGTCAGGGGCGACATCAAGGACCTCGAAGTCAAGGTTGACAGAAAACT
>JAPOUT010000119.1 GCA_026708545.1 Hyphomicrobiales bacterium | reverse complement strand
GCTGAACTGACTAGAGGTCTCATTGCCGGTGCTTCGATTTTCTACGACCATGATTTCCAGATCGGTCACTCTCGTGTTAGCGGTGGCTTGGATTTGCAAAGCGGATTCTTTCGGTTTGGAGCAAATTACTATCATCCCCTTAGCGAAGTTGAAGATGGCAGAGAGGGTTTTGTGGAAGAAGCCCTGACTGGAATGGATGCCCGGCTCGTCTTTGAAAGGGAGGCGGTGCGTTTGGGAAGCACGATTGGCTACTGGGACTACAAGGGAGAAGAGAGCGGAGGACAAGAAGATAGCCGGAGTGGATGGCAGACCTCGATTGGATTGGATTTCGGTGTTCGGATTCTGCCGGGTGTTTTTGCGGAAGCTAGTTGGGAACGTCACAAGGACAACATTGTGCTTGATGAACGTATCTTTGCCGGCTTGGCTTTCAGGTTCTCTTTGCCCGACTTTGAGGGGGCGAGCTATGGCAGTGGAGAGATGACTTCAAACCTGTATAAAATTGTCGATCGGGAGAAGCGGATACTTTATGAGGAACGGGAAGCAGACAACATTATTCTGACACCCAGCGGAAGTGTTGTAGAAGGCGGAACGGTAACTGTAGCAATTCAGTTGAGAGAAGCATCGGCAGAAGAGGTCGTTATCAATTTGGTTGGAAGCGGCACGGCAACTTATGGAGCGAATGGCGATTGGTTGTTGAATAACGGAAGCGGCAATTGCAGTGCTGTCACGGGAACGAGTTGCCAAATCACCATTACAGCAGGCGAAACAGTGCCATCCGATAATGTTGTGATTACCATTAACGATGACGGGCGCACTAACGAACTTGCCGAGACCATCATTCTCTCGACTGTCATTGCTTCGGGAGATGCGAGTTTGACCAGCCGCCCTCTGATGCTTACGATTCCCGTTGACCCACCATTACCGGCTGTTTCTATCAGTGCCACAAGCACGAACATTGCAGAGGGTGGAAACGCAACCTTAACAGCCACATTAACCGAGACGGTAACCGAAGATGTCGTCATCAATCTTTTGGAAGGCGGAGCTGCCGACTACGGGACAGGAATGGATTGGCACTTAAACAACGGCAGTGATTGTAGCACTGCAACCGGAACGAGTTGCCAAATCACTATAATGGCGGGGCAAACATCTGCTACGGCAACGGTCAATGTCAATATGGACTCTATTTTCGAGGGCAGTGAGGAGGAATTTACTGTTGAAATTGATATTGCTTCTCCGGATTCGATGACCGTGATAGAAGGAAGCCCATCAAGTTTGAGTTTCACCATCCCTGTGAGCACGGCATTGCCGACCGCCACAATCGCGATTAATGTTTCTGATGGGGCTAGTTCGACCATCAACGAAGGGGGGTTCTCAGTATTCACTGTTCATTTAAGCGAGGCGCTAACGGATGATGTCACATTCAACCTTATTGCAGACACCGGAAGTTCGGCAACCTACGGGGTTTCCGACGGCGATTGGTATATAGATATTGGCGGGGAAAATTGTGATATGGCGAGCGGAACGAATTGCCAAGTAATAATTTCAGAAGGTCAAACCGCAAACTTCAATGCGATAAGTATTAACACTAGGAGTGATACGACCTCCGAAGGCTTGGAAATGGCAACTGTCTTTATCAGAGTTGATTCGGGAAGTGCGCACCTTGTGGAACTCGGAACACCGGCAACGTTAACTTTCAACATACCCGCAAACTAGACATACGCAAGGTTTCTATTCCCGACTAACACCAAACGGGCGGGTGAGAGGATGATAATTGGATTAAACTCCTAAGGAACGAAACAGCCTCTCGCCCGTCTCCAACTTCCCTGATAGCCCCCGCCTTGGCATTCTATGGTTCTCCAAGGTCGGGGGTTATCTCTTCTCTGTGCCCCGCTAACCTCTGCCCCATCCTCAAACATTTTAAACCCATCACGGCATTCGGTATCGGTTTCTAATGACTCCGGCTGCTTTGGAATGATTGGCAAATCACAAGGAAGGCAGCCGAAAGTGATATAATGGGCTTGGCGGCAGGGTAATTTTGCACTGAAAGTATCTTTACCCTGTCGCTGCTTTTCTGGTGGCGGGATGTTTTCCATGACTCAACTTTCCATCCCGCCGCTTCTCCAATTCATCTAATCATTGACGGATCTCGAGATCTGGCAATGCTTCAACGGCTATCATTTTCCAACCCGCATAGAAGATACTGGGTAATCATTGCCGCATAGTTTCATTAATGCCGTTTGATAGTCGGCGTGTCATAGGGAAGATTCGGTTATGGCTTCGGTCATTATTCGCTGGTATCCATAAACACATACCCCAGCACCTATACCTCACCGGCAACCTTCTAAATGCGTTCTGGTGCGTTTATGGGCTGGTTCAATCGTCATATTGCCCTGAAATTCGTACCGGTAGCCAATTCGTATTCTATCTGTCCTCTTATCAATGCGGCTGTGCGATTAGATACAAGCGTTTTAGGAAGCCGTGAATTTTGACGCGAAGGAATTTTTCATTTGCGGGACATAGGAGTTCAAAATATCCTGCAGGGAAAAACCATCAAAAAGCCTCGATGGGGCAACAAAGATTTTAAATTCTCCAGACTGATTAGATGTTCAAAATGCGGATATAGCATTGCGGCTGAAATCAAGAAGGAGAAGTATGTTTATTACCATTGCGTGGGGGAGTCTTCGTGTCGACGCAAGTATGTAAGGGAAGAGGTTTTGGAGAAGCAGTTCAGCGAGATACTTGGCAACTTGCACCTTGATGACGAAGTATTGGGGTGGGCGAGGGAGGCTTTACACAAGAGCCTGTCCGACCAGCAGAAGGAGCATAAGGAAGCGATTGACGGGCTTCGTGCCGAATACGACAGCATTGATGCGAAAATCAAGGTTGTGTATGGCGACAAGATTGACGGGGTTATCAGCAACGGGGTTTTCAACAAAACATATAAAGAACTCATAGCCGAGCAGTCCCGGATTTCACATAACATCAAGCGATTCGAGAATTCTCGAACCTCCTACATAGACGAAGGCATAAGGATTCTGGAGTTTATTTCAGACGCTCAAACCGCATTCGAAAGCAGGGATGTTTCTGGAAGGAGGGATCTGCTGAATTTGTGTTTATCGAACTTAATTTGGGACGATGGAAAAATAATCGCTTCGTATCGCAAGCCCTTCAATATGCTTATTAAAACGAGAGATGCCGTTGCCGAATCAGAGGCAACCGGAGGGGGAATTACCCTCAAAAATGAAAAGTGGTGGGCCCGGCAGGACTCGAACCTGCGACCAAACCGTTATGAGCGGTTCGCTCTAACCAACTGAGCTACAGGCCCCCGTTTGAGACATGGTGTATTTCATAGCAGAAAATCACCGATATCGGAACGGATGTTATCAGAACTCTCGCCATCGGTGCTGATTTCGGCGATGCGCGTGCAGGAATACTCGCTCTCTTCGGACGGAAAGGCGAGGGTGATATCGATGTGTTTGGCGGGGGAGAGCCCCTCAAGGAAGCGCGGCCATTCCACCAGCAGCGCGCCGGCATCAAGGGCGCCTTGGAGGTCGAGTTCGCGCGTGGCCGTGGCATCGTCAATGCGGTAGAGGTCGGCGTGGGTGAGGATGATGTCGGCGGTCTCGTAAGTCTGGACGATTGAGAAGGTTGGGCTGGGCACGGGCTCAATGCGTCCATCACGCCCGAGTAACGCCGTGATAGTTGCCCGTGCGAGGGTGGTTTTGCCGACGCCGAGATCGCCTCGGAGCGTCAGCAGGCATCCGCGGGCGATGCGTTCGGCGAGGGCGTTGCCGAGGTGTTCGGTGGCGCTGGGGTCGGGAAGGGAGAGGCGGAGGGTCATGGAGGTGGATTTGTAAGGTGGTGGGCGCGGCTGGGATTGAACCAGCGACCCCTACGATGTCAACGTAGTGCTCTCCCACTGAGCTACGCGCCCGAAGCCGTAACCATAGCGCAAAGAAATTTTGGAAGCCACAAAAAAATCGATTACACTGGTCCGCAAACATGAAATCTGCTCTTGAGATTCCCGTTGGAGATTCCTTCGAGGCGGTTGTTTGCGCCGGAATCACCGCTCCTTTCGATATTAATGCGCCCGCCCGGTTGGGCGTTCCGCTCGTGGTGTCTTCGCCTCATAGCGGACGGGACTATCCCGTGGCTTTTCTTGCGGCATCCCGGCTCAATCTCCGCCAATTGCGCCGCTCCGAGGATAGTTTTGTTGAGATGTTATTTGCCGCCGCTCCCGGTATCGGTGCGCACTTGTTGGCCGCGCGCTTCCCTCGGGCCTATGTCGATGTCAATCGCGAGCCTTTCGAACTCGATCCCGATATGTTCGATGCACCGTTGCCTGATTATGTCGACATTACCTCCAAACGCGCCGCCGCGGGGTTGGGAACCATCGCACGCATCGTCGCTGCCAACGTGGAGATTTACCGGGAGCGACTTTCCTTCGTAGAAGTTGAACACCGCATTAAGGCTCTCTATATGCCGTTTCGCGAGGCACTCGGGCAATTGATAGAAACAACACAACGGCATTTTGGCTGCGCTGTTTTGCTGGACTGCCATTCGATGCCGTCCGGCTCCCTCGACAGGCACGTCGATATCGTCCTCGGCGACCGGCACGGCACCTCCGCCCATGCCGACCTCGTCTGTGCCGCGTACGAGAGCCTCAAGTCAATGGGATATAGTGTCGTTCGCAACGAACCCTATGCCGGCGGGGCAATCACCCGTCGCTACGGGCGGCCGGATGCCGCAACCCACGCTATCCAGGTGGAAATCAACCGCGCGCTCTATATGGACGAGGACACATTCCAACCCCTTGACGGCTTTGAGAAATTGAGGCAGGATATGTCGAACTTCATTTCTACACTAGGTTATTTCTCTTTGCGAAATATTCCAACTCTAACTAGGGCTTCCGCATGGGCTTTGCCGAACTAGGCTTAAGCAGCGAAATTGTCGCAGCCGTCGAGGCAAGCGGTTATGCCGAACCGACGCCGATACAGGAGCGCGCCATTCCAGTCGCACTGGAGGGTCGCGATATTTTCGGTATTGCGCAGACCGGGACCGGCAAGACCGCATCCTTCGTGCTGCCTATCATCCAAAAACTTGCCGTCGGGAGGGCGCGCGCCCGGATGCCGCGCTCGTTGATACTCGAGCCCACGCGCGAACTTGCCGCGCAAGTTGCCACAAGCTTCGAGTCCTACGGACGTAATCACAAACTGACGATGGCATTGCTGATAGGCGGGGTGTCGTTTACCGACCAGGACAAAAAACTCGACCGCGGAGTTGATGTTTTGATCGCCACGCCCGGACGTCTCCTTGATCATTGCGAGCGTGGAAAGGTCATGCTCAACGGTGTGCAGTTTTTGGTTATCGATGAAGCCGACAGAATGCTGGACATGGGATTCATACCCGATGTCGAGGACATTTGCCGGAGGATTTCCTTCTCGAGACAGACAATGTTGTTTTCGGCAACGATGCCCCAGGAAATCCAGGAGCTCGCCGACCGCTTTATGCAGCCGCCGGTCAAAATAGAGGTTGCGCCGCCTTCGAGTCCGGCAGAAACGGTTCAGCAATGGCAAGTGTTAAGCGGGGGCGGTCGGGACAAGCGCGATACTCTTCGACAACTGTTGCGCGATGAAAGTGTCAAAAACGGAATTGTTTTTTGCAATCGTAAGAGCGATGTTGCGATTTTGTGCAAGTCGTTGCAACGGCACGGATTCAATGCAGCGGCTTTGCACGGCGATATGGAGCAACGCCATCGTATGAAAACCCTTGATGCTTTTCGCAACGGTGAAATTTCCCTTCTCATTGCCTCCGACGTCGCCGCACGCGGGCTCGACATCCCCGAGGTCGGTCATGTATTCAATTTTGACGTTCCCATTCATGCCGAAGATTATGTCCACCGGATCGGACGAACGGGCAGGGCGGGTCGAAGCGGCTGCGCCTTTATGCTGGTGACATCGCCGGAGCGGAAATATGTCGAAACCATCGAGGAACTCATCGGCCGCACAATTGAGCGATATGCCATAACGCGGCAGTCCTCCGAAACAGGCGAGTCCGGGCAACCATCCGGAACGCGTGAAACGCGTGCATCAAAAAAATCGCCAGGCAGGCGCAAACGTGGTGATAAACCCGCAGTAAAGCAACAAAGCAGGGAACCTCGCGCAAGCAAGGAAACTTCCACGGACAAGGAGCCTGATGTCATCGGCATGGGCGAGCATGTTCCGGCGTTTTTACAGGGAAAGTAAATGTCCGCGCCGCGTACGATGTATGACAAAATTTGGAATGCCCACTTGGTTGCCGAGTTGGACAACGGCGTGAGCCTTATCTATATCGATAAGCATTTGGTTCATGAGGTGACGAGTCCGCAAGCATTTGCGGGGATGCGGGCTGCCGGACGGAATCTGCGTGCACCCGAACGCATCCTTGCCGTTGCAGACCACAATGTGCCGACCGAAAACCACGCAGGAGGCATTGACTCCATGGAAGACCCCCAAGCGCGCCTGCAGGTTTCGACGCTCGAAAAAAATTGCGAGGAATTCGGCATCGAATATGTTCCCCTCAATGATGTGCGCCAGGGAATTGTGCATATTATCGGACCCGAGCAGGGCTTCACACTTCCCGGCAACACTATCGTTTGCGGTGACAGTCATACATCGACGCACGGAGCTTTTGGCGCCCTCGCGCATGGTATCGGAACCTCCGAGGTCGAGCATGTGTTGGCGACGCAGACGCTGGCGCAATCGAAAGCGCGCTCAATGCGTATAAATGTGGAGGGAAAATTGCCGCAAGGATCAAGCGCCAAAGACATTGCGCTTGCGATTATCGGAGAGGTCGGTACCGCGGGCGGAACGGGTTTTGTCATGGAGTATGCTGGCGAAGCGATACGGGCGCTGTCGATGGAAGGACGGATGACTCTGTGCAATATGTCGATAGAAGCGGGTGCCCGGGCGGGTTTGATTGCTCCTGACGAGACGACTTTTACCTATCTTGAGGGTCGTGAGCGGGCTCCCAAGGGGGTGGATTGGGATGCGGCACTGTCGTGGTGGCGAAAATTGCCGAGCGATACGGAAGCGCGCTTCGATAAAGAGGTTCGCCTTGATGCGAGTGCGTTGCCGCCCTTGGTTACGTGGGGGACATCACCGCAGGATGTTGTTTCGATAAAAGGGAAAGTCCCCGACCCCGGCGAGGTGGCGGACGAAAACAAACGTCGGGCGATGGAGCGTTCGCTTGAGTATATGGGTCTGCGTGCGGGAACGCCGATGGAAGAAATTCGTATCGATAGGGTGTTTATCGGTTCGTGCACGAACGCTCGCATCGAGGATTTGCGTGCGGCAGCACGCATTGCCAAAGACAAAAGAGTTTCCGACGACGTTAAGGCGATGATTGTGCCCGGATCAGGGCTGGTAAAGCGTCAGGCCGAGGAGGAGGGCCTCGATGCCGTATTCATTGCAGCGGGTTTCGAATGGCGCGAGCCCGGTTGTTCCATGTGTTTGGGAATGAACCCGGACAAACTTGCTCCGGGCGAGCGGTGTGCATCGACCTCCAACCGCAATTTTGAGGGACGGCAGGGGCGCGGCGGCCGGACACATTTGGTTTCGCCGGTGATGGCAACGGCGGCGGCGATTGCCGGCCGCTTTGTTGATGTGCGTGAGTTGATTAGAGAATAATCAAACTTCGTGAGACTTCTTTCTTGGGAATTCTTCTTGCGGATCTTGTGTCCTGTGGTCGGACGGTGTGCTGAAACCCCGCCGAATCGGTGCAGATGCAGATGCGCCTCGGCGAATCATTGGAAATGCCGGACGCCATTTGGGCTGTTCCGGTAAGTCTGAAAAACTCGGAAAATCGGGTAATTTTTTTCGAATCGGGTGGGAATTTGACGGAAAATCGGCACGACCCGTCGAATGCCGGGGTTTTTGAACTTGCCTGCATGGTTCTTCATTGGGTCGTTTGGTGTGCACAACGCGACGCTGGCGTCGCCTCCGCCTCTGCGTGCAAGCAGGGCTTTCGGTGAAACAATTGTCGCGAGACGCGTCTATTTATCGGGAAATCTTCCCGTAATGCTTTCAAACGACTTCGACTTCGTTTGCCAGCCCGAACTCGGCGGCCGACTCCTCCAGCCACTCCCAGAAGTATCGGGCGAAACCAGAGTAGACCAACAAATCATAGGTGGGTGATTCGTCTACCTGATGCAGGAGGACGCCGACATGCGCAATCGTTGTCGAGGCGCATGCGCCCGTACCCATGGCCCGTGGATGGAGGTCGAGGCGACATCCTTTCGAAAGGAGTTCCCGTGCATGCGTTCCACCGACCCGCAAGATAACTCGTGCGTGGCTTTGTTCGGAGACGTAGCCGAATTCTCCTATATATTCCCGGATGTTTCGGGAGAAGGAGCCGTCACCGCCTCCTTCGGCAATGAGCATCCATTGTTTCGGGGCAAGGGGCAGGGCGAGATGGTTGGCGGGGGAGCCGTTGTGTGCGCTCGAGTGTCCGGGTTGCGTTGGCAGGTTAAGGCGTCTGACAAGTGACTCCTCTTTTCCGGGGCGGGCGAAGAGTTGCGCGAGTGCGAGTCCGCGCCTGTCGGTTACGTGTACGCCGTGCGTATCGCTTTTAGCGATGTTGGAAAAGTTCGACCGCGTCAGCGGCGAGATCATCTTCAATTGCTCAACCATGCAGACGCTCTCCTTTCGGGTCGACAAAGACGGGATCGCAGATTTCCACTTCGATCATTTCGTCTTTCAAGGGATACCATGCGGTGACCTTTTCACCGATGCGGTTGTGTCCGCCTTGGATGTATCCTAAACCGATCCAGCAACCAACAGCGGGGCTGTCGGCGACGGAAGAAATCCACCCGAGACTTTCGATACGGCCTTTGTTTGCGATATCCGTGACAAAATGCGCTCCGCCCCGAAGCCGTTGTTCGTGGTCGGTCGGCCTAACGCCGACGAGGGAAGGGCGGTTTGCATCGCTCATGCCCTCGCGTTTTGACAGAGGTAGACCGATGAACGGCTTCTTGCTCGATAGCATTGAGCCGAAACCCATGTCCGTTGCGGTTGTCCGCCCGTCCAGTTCGCCGCCGGCGACATGTCCCTTCTCGATGCGCAGGACGCCAAGTGCTTCGGTTCCGTAAGGGGTAATCTTGAAGGCCCGGCCGGCATCCATGATGCGCTCCCACATCGCCTCGCCATACCCCCATGGCACATTCACCTCGTAAGCAAGTTCACCGGAAAAACTGATGCGGAAGACCCGCGCAATCGTTCCATTCCAAACAAACTCGCGCACGCCCATGAACGGCAAGGCTTCGTTGGAGAGATTGACGGCGTCCTTGAAAGCGGACTTGAGAGTTTCGCGGGCGCGGGGTCCTGCGACCGATACGCCGCACCATTGCTCCGTTACCGAGCAAAAGTGAACATCCAGGTCGCTCCAAACCGTCTGCGCGTATTTCTCCATGTGGGCGAGGACGGCGGCGGCGTTGGCGGTGGTGGTTGTCATCAGGAAGTGGTTGGTGTCGAGGCGCGAGGTGGTTCCGTCATCGAATACGGCGCCGTCTTCACGCAGCATGAGTCCATAGCGCGCCTTGCCGACGGCGAGTTTGCTCCACCCGTTGATGTAGAGACGGTTGAGGAATTCGGCGGCGTCTTCACCAAATAATTCAATCCTGCCCAGCGTGGAGACATCGCAAACGCCAACACTTTCGCGCACAAATTTTGCTTCACGCCAAATCGCGGCGTCCATATCCTCGCCGGGCTTGGGATAGTAGCGCGGCCGCATCCATTGTCCCGCTTCCACGAATACAGCACCGAGTTTTTCGTGGCATGCATGCATAGCGGTGCGCCGGACGGGTTGAAAGTTTTTGCCACGCTCGTGTCCGGCGAAGGCGCCGATGGCGACGGGCACGGCGGGAGGGCGATAGCGGGTCGTGCCGATTTCGGGAATGTCCTTGCCCTGTGCGAGCGCGAGTATCGCCAAGCCGTTCACATTCGAGGTGCGTCCCTGGTCGGTGGCCATTCCCAGGGTTGTATATCGTTTGAGGTGTTCGACCGAACTGTATCCTTCGCGGTTGGCGAGATGGATATCGTCGGCGGTGACGTCGTTCTGGAAGTCAACGAAGGATTTGCCTTTGCCCGGGCAGTGCCAGAGCGGCTGGATTGCATCGGTTTCCTGCGCGGGTGCGGTCGGTGCGGGCTGCGTGTCGATATCGAAACCAAGATCCTTGGCGGCGCGTTCACCCATTTCAAAGCCGTCCCGCAAACATGCGTTCAAGTCGAAAACACCGCGACAGGCACCCGCGCAACTCGTACTTTCGGTTTCATTCATTTCGGGAACGAAGGCGAGAATGTCCTCGCGCCAGCGGGGACGATCGCCTCTTTGCGATATCAATGAAACATTGGGAGAGTATCCTCCCGAGACCCCGATGCAATCGCATTGGATGCGTTCGGCGAAGACGCCATCGGGACGTTGCAGCGAGAGGGCGTTGACACGGTGGATGCCATGGGCGCGTTGCGGGAGCATGGCGTGTTGAATCCGAATGCCAAGTTTCTCGGCCTGTTGCGATAACGCGCTTGGTGCAAGCCTGGCATCGGCAATGACGGGAACGTTGATGCCCGCATCAAGCAAAGCGAAGGCGGTGCGGTAGGCGTCATCGTTGTTGGTGGCAATCGCAATGCTTTTTCCCGGCGCAACGGCGAAATGCTCAATATAATGGCGAACCGCGGAGGAAAGCATCACGCCGGGGACGTCGTTGTTATCGAAGACGACGGGGCGCTCGAGTGCGCCGGTTGCAAAAATGACTTTGCGCGCGCGGATGGTGTGGAGCCGTTGGCGCGGCAGATGTTCCGGCGTTGCAGCGAGATGATCGCCGACACGCTCAATGGCGGCAAGGGTGTTATTATCGTAGTATCCGAACACGCAAAAGCGGGTTTTGACTTGCGTCTCGGGAAGCGCTTCGAGTGCTTGGCGGGTTTTACGAATCCATTCGTCTGCGGGGACGCCGTCAATGATGTCTGCCCGGGAGAGCGAACCGCCGAGGTGGGGCATTTCTTCGGCAAGGACAACCCTTGCACCGGAGTGCCCTGCTGATAAAGCTGCCGCCAAACCTGCTGCACCTCCGCCGATGACGAGCACGTCGCAATGGAGGTGTGCGTGTTCATACCTGTCGGGATCGGGTAGCGTTGCGGCGCGGCCAAGCCCTGCGGCTCGGCGGATGAGTTTTTCGTAGACGGTCTCCCAAAAGGATGGCGGCCACATGAAAGTCTTGTAGTAAAAACCGGCACCCATAAAACGCGAGAACAATTGGTTTATCGCAAGAATATCAAAGGAGAGCGACGGGAATCTGTTTTGGCTTTTGGCTGCGAGTCCCTCGAAGAGTTCGACCATCGTTGCCCGGGTGTTGGGTTCGCGGAAAGCGCCCTTGCGGAGTTCCACTAGAGCGTTGGGTTCTTCCGAAGACGCCGTCAGGATGCCTCTGGGCCTGTGGTATTTGAAACTTCTGCCGACAAGGTGCTTGCCGTTGGCAAGCAACGCGGATGCGAGGGTATCGCCCTCGAAGCCTGTATAGCTCCTGCCGTCGAAGCGGAAACGGAGGGGTTTGTCGCGCTGGATGTATCCGCCCGTATCAAGTCGATAGAGTTGTTTGTGGGTGCGCATCTCAGGCGTCTTCAGGAAAATCAAGCGTTTCACCGGCGAGCGCGGTTGCGTAAATCTCGTGCGTCAAAGTGTTCCGCGCAACTTGCACCCACATTCGGCATCCTCCCACGTGATGCCACCATTCCCGGTGCCATCCTTTCGGATTGTCTCGGACATAGACGTATCTATAGAAATCGCTGACGGATGCATCAAGTGGCGGATGGGAAACGCTCGCATCGCCTTGGTAGACGTATTCAGACTCGTCCCGTTCGCCGCAGAAGGGGCATTTGATTCTGTGCATGGCGTTACCTCACTGCTCCCACGGGAAAGGACCAGCGCCCTTCTCATCAATAACGTTGCCGCGTTCGAAACGGTCGATAGTGAAATGAGCGTTGAGATCGTGTGCTTCGTTGTTGGCGATGGTGTGGGCAAAGCACCATCCCGATGCCGGCGTTGCCTTGAATCCTCCATAGCACCATCCGCCGTTCAGGTAGAGTCCTTCAACGGGGGTTTTGCAGATGAAAGGCGATCCGTCGAAACTCATATCCATGATGCCTCCCCATTGGCGCAGCAGTCTCAGGCGTGCGACCGCGGGCATGACGGCAACGGCTTCAGTGAGAACGTTTTGCGCGGTCGGGAGGTTTCCTCGTTGTGCATAAGAGTTGTATCTGTCAAGATCGCCGCCGAAGACGAGACCGCCCTTGTCGGACTGGCTTGCGTAAAAATGTCCCGCGCCGAAGGTTACGACCGTATCCAGCAGGGGTTTGATTCCTTCGCTGACGAACGCCTGCAGCACATGGCTTTCGACGGGGAGTTCGATGTTTGCCATTTGCGCGAGCACCGATGTGTGTCCGGCGACCGCGATTCCGACACGTTCGGCGCGGATATCGCCTTGATTGGTGTGAACGCCGCGCACGCTGCCGTTCTCAATGTCGAGTCCGGTAACTTCGCAGTTTTGGATGATGTCGACGCCGAGCGCATTCGCTCCGCGGGCGTATCCCCATGCAACGGCATCGTGTCTGGCGGTTCCTCCCCTTGGTTGGAACAGTCCGCCTTCGATGGGGAAGCGGGCGTTGTCGATATCGATGACGGGAATGAGTTGTTTGACTTGTTTGGCGTCGAGTAACTCCGCATCCACACCCGCTAAGCGCATCGCGTTACCCCGGCGCGCGAAGGCATCGCGTTGAATATCGGAATGGAAAAGGTTCAGCACGCCGCGTTGCGAAACCATCGTGTTGAAGTTAAGGTCCTGCTCGAGTCCTTCCCATAGTTTCATTGAATGTTCGTAAAAGTAAGTGTTGGGCGGGAGCATGTAGTTGGAACGGATGATGGTCGTGTTGCGTCCGACATTTCCGCCGCCGAGCCAACCCTTCTCAAGAACGGCGATGTCGGTGCGCTTGTGGAGTTTGGCCAGATAGTATGCTGTTGCAAGCCCGTGTCCGCCGCCGCCGATAATGATGATGTCGTATTGACTTTTGGGAGAGGGCTGCCGCCAGACGGGTTGCCAGCCTCTATTCCCGCGCAGGCCTTGTGATAGCAGGGAAAAGACGGAGTAGCGCACGGCCGTCCGTCAACTCCAGGGAAAAGGCGAGTTGGAGACGGGATGAAGCTCGCCGCGTTCGTACCGGGAGAAGCGGAAGGGCTCAAGGAGCCGTTGCGTTTCGCCGAGGAGTTCATTGGCTACCAAGTGGCCGACGCCAATCATTTTGTATCCGTGGTTGGAGTCGGCGATGACATAGACGTTCTCGCGAAATTTATCGAACACGGGGAAATTGTCGGGTGTGAAGCACCCCAATCCACCAGAAGGTTCGGACCGGAATTTCGGACGCTGCCCTTTGAAACGCTTCTGGCAGAACGCCAAACCCGAACACCACATATCCGCAAAATCCTCTCCGACGATGAATTCGGGCGATTCGGGGCCGTAGGGGTCAACGGTGACATCATCAGCGGGCTTGTCGACGGGGTAGGGCATTGCACCCCCCTGAATGCCGTGAAAGTGAAAATCGGGTTTGTAATAAACGCCCCAAGGCTTGTCCGTGATAAGCCGCCCGTCAATGTCCGAGTGAAGCGGCGCATCCGTGTCCACATGAACGACAGGAGGCATATCGCCGGCGTTGGTTTTCTGAAAGTCGGGGTCAACGCCGAGAACACCTTCTTGCAAACACCAATACCGCCAAGTCGGGATTCCTCCGTGAACCTTGCCGCTGGAGTCTTTGACGGTGACGCTTTTGGGCAGGTCAAGCATGTCCCAGATAGATTTGATCCAGGGGCCGACGGCAACAACGACCTGCTCGCATGTGATGGTTCCCGCATCGGTCTCAACGGCGTGGATGCTTCCGCTTGTGGATTCTGCGATGAAGCCTGTGACTGTCACGCCAGTGTGTATACGGGCGTCTACCGTTTGTGCTTTTCTCGCGAGTCCCTGGATGGAAGCGAGATTATTGGCATATCCGCCTCTGTGTTCATGCAGAACGGAGGTGATGCCCGTAGCCTGCCAGTCGTCGAAGAAACTGCGCATGTAAGTGGCAGATTCGTTTATGCCTTCGATGAATTCGGAAGGGTAACCGGTGTCGCGATGGTGCTGGTGGATGGAGGCCACATCCTCGTGCATTCCCTCGTGACTAATTTGCATATATCCGACCGGATTGTAGGAGAACCCTTGCGGATCGCTTTCCCAAACGGATACGGAATGTTCCATCAACTCGCACATAGCGGGCTGGAAATAGTTGTTTCGAACGACACCGCATGCGATTCCGGATGCACCGGCCGCAATTCCGGTTTTATCGAGAAGGATGATGGAGTTATCGCCGGGGGCGTTTTGGAGATGTTCGCCGAGGCGCCACGCCGTGGAAAGCCCGTGTATTCCTGCCCCGATGATGAGGAATTTTGCGTGTTTCGGAAGTTCTACTTGTGTCATGTCGCCTACAATATATCACATTAGCTCGAGTTTCGAGCCTGAATTGCCTTGTGGCGCGGTATTACCGGCTTTACGAGCGGATGCCCCAGGGCGGACAACCAAAATGCAAGTTCTTCCCGTTGATAGAAAAATTGGGGCGTTATTTTACTGCCGAGAAAATCCCCAAAAACGGTTTGATGGTCGCTAGATGTACACTAGTGGTCGGTTGCCCCCCTCTTAATCACTTATCGATACGCAGTGTCTTCACTCATACGGGCTTCAATCCCCTCGCGTACCTTGTGGAAGGCGGTGAGTTCGATGCCTTCAAGGGTGCGTCCAAGAGGGAGGTCAATGCTGAGTGGATTGAGACTTTTACCTTGGAGATGAACTTCATAATGCAGGTGCGGGCCCGTGGAAAGCCCCGTTGAGCCGACATAACCGATGGTCTGGCCTTGTTCCACTCTCGATCCTTTCTTCATCCCTTTGGCGTAACGGCTGAGGTGTGCGTAAAGGGTTTCGTATCCGTTGGCATGTCGTAATTCTATCATTTTTCCATAGCCGCTATTCCTGCCAATCCGAGTGACTACGCCGTTTCCTGAAGCATAAATCGGGGTTCCCGTCGGAGCGGCGAAGTCAAGCCCTCGATGCATCCTTGAATATCCCAAAATCGGATGTTTCCGCATTCCAAACCCTGATGACAGGCGTGCACCATCAATGGGCGTGCGCATAAGCAATCGTTTCATGCTTTTGCCTTCTTCATCGAAGTAATCGATGATGCCTGTTTGTGGATCTTCATGTCGCCACAGCCGTAAGGCTTTTCCTTGGACGCTTAAGGAAAGATACAGCAACTCCGGTCTGTTGTGTGCCGGCTCACCATTGCGGTCATATTCATGGGAGTAAAAGACTTCAAATGAGTCGTTTTTTCGGATTTCTCTCTGAAAATCAACCACATGGGAGTAGATCCTGATGAACTCCGAGGTCACTGAAAGCGGCAAACCTGTATCTTGTGCGGCGGTGAACAACGAATTTTCGATGTGATTGGTGACAAAACTTTCGCGCTCTTCAAGGACTCTGGCGCGAACAGTTGCGCTCCATGAGTTTTGAAAACGGGTTGCCCTGAGGAATTTACCCTCGCCCATCTCCATGGTGAGGGACTCAAGAGGCACAATCTCGCCGGCGGGCAGGGGGAGAGCAACAGGGGGGTAAGTTAAATCGAGAGGCTGTCCTACGGGAATCTTGCGAAGTTGAAGATGTTCCCCGATGGCTTGGACAATATTGTGAACTTCTTGGTGGGGAATACCGGCACGCAACAAGGTATTCGTGATGCCTTCGCCGTTTTTGACCCGGATGGTGCGGCGGTTTGGGGAAGGTGGTTTATTCTGCGGTGAAGCAGGTTTTTTGTAAGTTTTTTGGTGAGTTTCGATGGAATCTTCAGAAAAGAGATTGTGTGCAGAGGAGTTGGAAAGCAACCCCCAAATCGATAAGCCGACTCCGATAGCAACTGCTAGGGGCACGACAAGGAGGAAAACACGCAACCTGACAGAAACGGGTTTGTATTCTAGCGGGTGGTATTCTAATGGGTGCATGTACGAACCTCAACGATACGAATGCTCAACAGATTTTTTTGAGGGTATAGTTCTCCGGTGACCTTGTCAATGGTGGCAGGGGTTCAGGCGTGACGAGACGGACTTAAATTCGCAACTTGGCATGGCAAGGGAACGGCGATGGGTGCTTTGTGTGTACGAGGAAGTTTGGTCCTGTAGAATTTTGGTGGCGTTGTAGGCCGCCGGTTTGCTTTCGTAGCAACCAGAATAAAACGTTGATTCAGTCCCGCCATTGATTCAATCGAGTGTTATCGCAATGGAGGTGCCTGTTTCAATCAACCGGCATTTATATTTACAGGACAATCCGATTGTGTCTGTGCCTTGCGAAGAAAGTTGCGTTGCTCAAGGAGATAGATGCGTTCGTTTGCGGATAGGAAGGTAGGCCTTGTGAGCATTGGTAATATGGTTGTGACTACAAGCAAGGAACCGTGCAGACTAAGTTCGTAAATCATCAAGTTCGGGGATTCTGCCGCTTTTCCGCGAAATCCGAATCGATTCGCAGAA
>JAPOUT010000128.1 GCA_026708545.1 Hyphomicrobiales bacterium | reverse complement strand
TTTAATTTATACCGTTTAATTTTTTGAGGGGCTCCGGCTTCTTTTTAAAATACCAAACTGTCACTGCCGCAATTGACAAGCTTACGGGGTAAATAATCGAAGAACCTTCCAAGAATAACAGAATTGATACAACCGCAATTGTGATTGTCGATAATATTTTTTCGAAATTGCTTTTCGATAATTTAAAAAGGGAAAGCCCCGTTATGCCGTACAAGATAAGGAAATTTTGTCCGGCAATGGACAGCATTTTGCTTATATCTAAAATCCCCAGCCAGTCCGTTGTTAATACCGCCAAGAGAACGCAGGAAGTTATTAAAACAGCGTGAACAGGCGAACCGTTCCCGGTTGTTTGCAGTTTCAACGGTAAATAATCTTCTCGGCCGAGAGACAGAACCATTCTGGACACGGCCCAGATTGCTCCCATCAAATTTGCAAAAACGATGACGGCGGCAAGCACGGAAACGGCAATTTCCCCGTTTTCTCCGAAAACCGTTTTTGCGATGGACGCGAATGACGATTCATAAGAACCTGTAATTGCCGTGTTTTGAACAACGAAAGCCATGGCAAAGTACATAAGACAGGCGGCGGCAAACGACATGATCATAGCGCGCGGAAAATCGCGATTTGGGTTCTTAAATTCTTCCGACGTGCTTGCGGCAACTTCCCATCCGGTGAAGGCAAAAAAGATCATCATGAAAGGTAAAAAAGCCTGGTCGATCCTTACCTCCAAGATTGGCGGCATGTTTTCTCCTGCATTGCTCCAGTCCATTGCATAAAAACCGATGGCCACGAGAATCAGAAGGGCCAGCAGTATTCCCGATGCGATGATTGTTGATATTTTTCCCGCTATCTCCGTGGAAACAAGATGGAATAAAGCGGCCGCAAGAATGAGCAGCGCCGCATAAAACGCAGGATGTCCCTGCATTATTTCCGATATGTAGTATCCGCCCGTCAGGGCAATTGCAGGCAGGCCGAACGCAACCGCCCCAAGGAAAATGAAAGAGGCGATTATATATGCCGCCGAACCAAAAGCCATTTCGGAAAAATGGGCAATTCCGCCCGCGTTTGGGAACCGTCTTCCCATGATGATAAACACGCTCAGAAGGGGTATTGCAACTATTGCGCATACCACCCACGCCCATAAGGCGTGATTTCCTACGGATTCAACAACAAGGCCGGGCAATGCAAGGAGGCCCGCTCCCACGACTATGTTTAGCATCAATCCGGCCCCGCGGGTTGCGGACAGCGTTTTTACCAACTCGGTCATGATAAATTAATGTGTTCAAAAGTTGTAATGCGTTTGGCGCTGCCATTAATGGCGGCAGGTTTACGCTTTGCAGTTTTTGGCGGCCCTATAACATCCCCCCGCAAGATAAGTCGTTTCTCCGCAATTTCAGACCGCTTGTGATAATGACGTGACATAAGATGCGCTCCTTTTAATTTTACGGGCATATAATGGATCCAGTAACAATTAATCAAAAAAGGATTGATATGTATAGGTTGCATTAATGAAAATGTCGCCAATATTGCAACTTGCTTGGGTAATTTTTTCCGGGCTTGGTGATGTCTTTGCGGCGGAATTGCTTGCCGTCAAGAACAAGGGAACCTTGTAATAAAACAGGCAATTCATGCCGTCTGGACTTGCAATAACGAACGTCCTAGTATGGTAACCGGGCGTTGCGGTGGTTATGAATACAAGGAGGCATCCAACCTGAGACTCTCTAAATTTACAGGGAGTATCCTTTGGAGGAGAGAGTTATGCTTGATCTAATCAACCAAAAAATCATTTCCGAACTTAAAAAGAACGGCAGGATAAGCTGGGGCGAGTTGGCCGAGATTGTCGGCGTGTCCCGGCAAGCGCTCAAGAAAAGGATTGAGAGGTTGGAATACAAGCGCCATATAATAGGTTATACCATCGTAACCTCCCATGAACCCGACCCTGAAATCTCGGGGGTGCAGGCTTTTCTAAAAATCAGGTTCTCAAAAGAAAACGACTGTTTCAAGCTCTCACGCATTATTTCATCGTACGATAACGTCGTGGCGTCTTGGTCGGTAACGGGAGACTGGGATAACATAATTCTTGTCAGGGCAAACAGCATGGAAGAAATTTCGCAGATAAGGGAAAGTATCGTTCAAACGGGAGGTATAGACGAAATAGAAACAGACGCTGTTTTAAAGGAATTGTGTCTAACCCAAGCGAAAGAAACTTAAGTCTTTCTGCTCCTCCTCCCCTTTGCCGGAGGTTGCATCGTTCCGCAAGCGAATGGATTTTTCAAAATCCGTCTTGGGTAATTACGTTGTATAATCCGCCGAATGAAAACCGCTCAAATCGTCATCATCGGAGGGGGAATTATGGGATGCTCGCTGGCATACCATCTCTGCAAGGAAGGCATGCGCGACGTGCTGCTCCTGGAGAAGGCGTCGCTGACATCCGGATCGACCTGGCATGCGGCGGGACAAATCACCCATTCTGTCAGTCACTACGGCCTCGCAAAAATGGCGGCTTACGGAACGGAGCTTTATGCGCGTTTGGAATCCGAAACCGGACAAAGCGTTTCGTGGCACGGATGCGGGTCGCTTCGGGTCGCATACTCCCGCGACGAGGAAGACTGGCTGCGTTATACGCTTTCGGTGGGGCGCGGGCTGGGACACGAGATGGAAATCATCGGGCCCGAAGACATCGCCAAACTGCATCCTTTCTACCAACTCGACGGCATTCGTGCCGCGCTCCACACCCCGGCCGACGGGCACGTTGACCCCGCGGGCGCAACCAATGCCCTTGCGCTCGGCGCCCGGGAGATGGGCGCGCGCATTTCCCAGCAAAACCGTGCAACAGGGCTCTCCCGCGACAACGACGGGTGGGTCGTTCGTTCGGAAGAGGGTGACATTCGCGCCGGCATCGTCGTCAACGCTGCCGGATGCTATGCGCGGCAAGTCGCGCAATGGGCCGGACTCGACATCCCCGTCGCAAACCTTCTCCATCACTATCTTGTCACCGACCCCGTTGATGAATTTGCAGCGCTCGAGCGCGAGTTGCCCGTCGTGCGGGACGATTCACAAGTCTCCGGATACATACGAATGGAACAGCAATCCGGGCTCGTCGGCATCTACGAAAAACAAAACGCTGCAACCGTCTGGGACAATGGTGCGCCTTGGGATGCCGAAAGCGAACTCTTCGAGCCCGACATCGAGCGAATCTCGCCCTGGCTTGAGAACGCAATGGCGCGCATGCCCGTCCTCGAAAACTATGGCATCCGTCGCATCGTTCACGGTGCCATCACGCATCCGCCCGACGGAAACATGATGCTCGGACCCTCGGGGGTGCGCGGCTTCTGGATGTGCTGCGGCGCGTCTGTCGGCATCGCATGGGGCGCGGGCGCGGGCAAATACCTCGCGCAGTGGATCGCCCACGGCGCCGCCGATATCGCCATGAACAGTTTTGACCCCAGACGCTTCGGTGCAAACATTGACGATACGTATCGCATCGATAAGGCAAAGGAGGATTATTTGTTGCGGCACGAGATTCCCTTTCCGCATCTGGATCGCCCGGCATGCCGTCCGTCGCATTCGAAATGCTCGCCGTTGTACGAAAAATTGAAAGGGGAGGGCGCCGTTTACGCGGACGTCTACGGTTGGGAACGTCCGCTGTGGTATGCAACCGGGGGAATCCCGCGCGAACACATCTACGGATTCAGACGCACGCAACTCCACGATGTCATCGGCCGGGAAGTCAATGCCGTGCGGCAGGGCGCGGGAATCGCGGATCTCACGGCCTTTGCGAAAGTGGAGATTCACGGCGGCGGCGCGGCCGCTTTTCTCGAGCGCGTCTCCTCCAACCGGCTGCCGAACGTCGGCAAAATCGCGCTCACCTATTTTGTCAACGCCAACGGGAGGCTCGAAGGCGAAGCGACTTGTGCAAGACTCTCCGATACGCGTTTCTATCTTGTTTATGCGGCGGCAAGGGAAGCCGCCGTTCTCGACTGGCTGCAGACGCAGCTTCTTGAAGGCGAGGATGTTGCCTTCGAAAATGTTTCAAACAGATACGGAATCCTGATGCTGGCAGGCCCGAATGCGCGCGATGTTCTGGCATCGGCGGGCGCGACGTTCCTGGGCAACGATGATTTTCCGTGGCTGTCGTTGCGGCATGGCGAAGTCGCCGGTGTCGCAAACGTGCGGCTCATGCGCGTCGGCTACAGCGGGGAACTCGGCTGGGAGTTGCACATTCCCATCAAGGATATGCCGCAAATTCATGCCGCGCTCGTTAAAGACGGCGCGGCTTTCGGACTCGCCCATGTCGGAATGGCCGCGTTAAACGCCATGCGCATGGAAAAAGCGTACCGCTCCGGCGCTGAGATTACCAACGAGGTGACGCTCGCCGAAGCGGATGTGCCGCGTTTTGCCCGGAACGGCGGTTTCCAGGGCGCGGAGGCTTCCCTCGCGAAGCCGTCCAAGTGGCAACTGGCGCTCTTGCGTCTTGAGGAGCCCGCGGGCGGTATCGCAGCCGACCCCCTTGGTTCGGAATCCGTCTGGAAAGATTCCGACACTATTGGCGCAATCGCCTCGGGAGGGTATGGTTACAACATCGGGGCGTATCTCGCATGGGCGTATTTGCGTCCTTCATGCGTGCGCGCAGGCGAGCGGGTCGAGGTGATGGTCATGGGCGAGATGCGCGGCGCCGAAGTCTTTGTCGGCGTGCCCTTCGATCCGGACAATCAACGCGCGAAAGCGTAAATGCAGAAAAGGAGGCACACAATGTTGCGGCATCAAAATTTTATCAACGGAAAATGGGTTGACGGAAAGGAAGGCTGGCTCGATATCGAAGACCCCGCAACCGGCGAGATTATCGGGCGGCAAGCGCTCGGCAACGGCGATGACATCAATGCGGCCGTCGCCGCCGCGCGCCAATGCGCTTCGCGCGGCGAACTCGCGGCCATGCGTCCCGTCGAACGCGGCAGGATGGTCAAGGCAATCGGCGAATACATTCTCGAGCACAAGGATGAAATCGCGCCGATCCTGACGCTCGAAGCCGGCAAGCCCCTCTGGGAAGCCGACATCGAGGTTGCGGGCAGTGCGCGATACTTCGAATATTACGGCAACCAGGCCGAAACCCTGGAAGGACGCTCCATTCCCCTCGGAGACGGTTACATCGACTTCACGGCGCTCGAGCCCTACGGCGTCAGCGCGCAAATAATTCCGTGGAATTACCCTCTCGAGATGGCGGCACGTTCCATCTCCACCGCGCTCACCGCCGGAAACGCCTGCGTCGTCAAATCCCCGGAGCTCGATCCGCTCACGCATGATTTTCTCGCACGCGCCGCCGATGCAGTCGGACTGCCCGCCGGCGCGCTCAACATTGTATGCGGATACGGCGAGGTTGCGGGCGCGGCGCTTGCCGCGCACAAAGACGTCAACCAAATCGTTTTCACCGGTTCGGTCGAAACGGGTGCTTCGGTGGCAACCGCGGCCGCCAAAAACATCGTTCCGTGCGTGCTTGAGCTTGGCGGAAAGTCTGCTGCCATCGTCCATGACGACGCGGACATTGAGCGCGTGCTTTCCTCCGTGCGCTGGGGCATTTTCTTTCACGCGGGACAGGTGTGCTCGGCGCTCTCGCGATTGGTTGTTCACGAATCCCGGCATGACGAAGTCGTTGATGCCGTTGCCGAACTCGCACGCTCCATTAATGTCGCCCCCGGGAGCGAACTCGCCGAGTTCGGTGACAACATGGGTCCGATGATTTCGCAAAAACAACGCGACCGCGCCGAGGCTCTCTGCATCGAAGCCGTGCAGCAGGGCGCAAAGACGGTGGCCGGAGGGCACAAGCTCAACCGTCCCGGCTGGTTCTTCGAGCCGACCGTTTTTGATGACGTCACCGCCGATATGAACATCGCGAACAAGGAGGTTTTTGGTCCGGTGTTGTCCGTTCAGCGTTTCCGAAACGACGACGAGGCCATACAAATCGCAAACGCTTCCGAATACGGACTCGTCGGCGGGGTCTTCACAAAAGACTCCGAGCGTGCAATCAAGGCCGCCAAGCAGCTTCGGGCCGGGCAAATCTTCGTTAACGAGTGGTATGCCGGCGGCGTCGAGACGCCCTTCGGCGGATACGGGAAGTCCGGTTACGGCCGGGAGAAGGGCAGGGAGGCACTCTATAATTACGTGCAAACAAAAAACATCGCCATCGCCTTGAAGGGAGAATGACAATGCGCCAAGACCTTTTCGAAACCGGTCTCAAACAGCGAAAGGCAACGCTGGGCGACGAATATGTCGAGAAAAACATGACCGCCGCGGACGACTTCACCCGCCCGTTCCAGGAGGCCATGACCGCGTGGTGCTGGGGATTCGGCTGGGGCGACGACGTTATCGATCCGAAAACGCGCTCCATGATGAATCTCGCAATGCTCGGCGCGCTCGGCAAAATGCACGAGTGGGAAGTCCATTGCCGGGGGGCGTTGCGCAACGGCGTCAGCCGCGATGAAATCCGCGCAATCATCCATGTCGTGGGAATCTACTCCGGCGTTCCCCAGGCGCTCGAATGTTTTCGGGCCGCCCGGAAAATTCTTGAAGAGGAAGGGCTCCTCTAGGCGTTACGCCGCTTCGAAAGCCACGCGACAAAACCGCCGTTGCGGTAGCCCTCCTTGCCGTAGCGCAGGGTTGTTCCTTCCAAATCCTCGACGCATCCACCTGCCGCGCGCAGAACCGCGTCGCCCGCGGCCGTGTCCCATTCCATCGTCGGGCCGAAGCGCGGGTAAACATCCGCCTCGCCGCATGCAACCAGGCAAAATTTCAACGACGAACTCATCAATATTTGCCGGGTAATTCCGTGCGTCTCCACCCAGCGCGCAAGGCGCTCGTCCCCGTGCAGGCGGCTCACCGCCGCAACCAGGCCGTCTTCTCCGGCGCCGTTTGCGAAAATCTCGCGCCGCGTGCCGTCGCGCGCAATCTCCCATGCACCCAGCCCGGCGCCGCCGCAAAACATCCGTTCCCGCGCCGGCGCATACACGACCCCCAGCACCGGGGCGCCGTCCTCGATCAATCCGATGTTCACCGTGAAGGATTTTCCCTTTTCACGCATAAAAGATTTCGTTCCGTCCAGTGCATCGACGAGAAAGAATCGATTCGAAGGCGCCGTCTTGTGACTGGCGCCGTTCTCCTCGGAGACGATGCCGATCTCCGCAACCTTTTCCCGCAGCGCCGCCACCACCAATGCTTCCGCCTCTTTGTCGGCGCGGGTCACCGGCGAGCCGTCCGCCTTGATTTCCGCTTCGCGGGCCTCCCGCATCGACAGGATGTGCTCGCCCGCCCGCCTTGCGGTTTCTACGAGAAAGTCTGCCAGCGCCTTGTATGATGCCATACCCGAACTATGCCATATCCGCCCCGTATGCGCCGAAAAAATTAAATCGCAACAAACGGGAAGCAATGTAATCTGTTCCGTGCGATTCTATGCGAATCGTAGAGAATCACTTGTAAGAGTTATGCAATGTCCGGTTCCGCAGCTAAATCCATCCACCTGGCCATGACGCCCCTCGAATGGGCGCTCCTCATACTGCTTTCCATGCTCTGGGGCGGGTCGTTTTTCTTTGTCGAGATCGCCCTGCGCGAGCTCTCGCCTTTCACCATCGTTTTCGTGCGGCTTTTCCTCGGCGCGCTCGGGCTGTTTGGCGTCGCGGTGTATCTGGGACTTTCTTTTCCGCGGGGTGTCCGCGTGTGGATTTCGTTCTTTTGTCTCGGACTCTTCAACAACGCCGTGCCGTTCGGGCTGCTCGTTTGGGGACAGGTGCATCTCGCTTCGGGCGTCGCCGCAATCTTCAACGCGACAACCCCGCTCTTCACACTTGTCATCGCCCACTTCTTTACGGCGGATGAAAAAATAACGCCGACGAAACTGCTTGGCATCATCATCGGCGTGGGCGGCGTTGCAACACTCATCGGCGCCAAATTCGACGACAGCTCCGGTTGGGTTCTGCTCGCGTCCTGCGCCTGTTTGGGCGCCGCATGCTCGTACGGAATCGCCGGCGTGTTCGCACGGCGATTCCTCGCATCCGGCATCGCGCCGATGACCGCGGCAAGCGGGCAGGTGTTTGCCTCAAGCATGCTGCTCCTGCCTCTGGCGCTGGCATTCGATCAGCCGTGGAACCTGCCCGCTCCAAACCTCGCGACCCTCGCGTCACTTGTCGCCATCGGGCTGTTCTCCACATCGCTCGCTTACGTCCTCTACTTTCGGATCCTTACAACCGCCGGTGCAACAAATCTTTCCCTCGTCACACTGCTTGTGCCGGCAAGCGCCATCGTGCTCGGTGTTGGAATCCTCGACGAACAACTGCTGCCGAAACACATTGCCGGCATGACGCTCATTGCGCTCGGGCTTATCACCATTGACGGAAGGGTGTGGCGAAGAATCAAGGAGGTTCGGTCATGAGCAAACATTCCACTTCACAAAAATGGAACGCCGTTCAAACACGTGACGATTCTTACGACGGCGTTTTCGTCTTCGCCGTTCAAACAACCGGAATCTATTGTCGTCCGGGCTGCCGGTCGCGCACGCCCAAACGAGAGAACACCGGTTTTTATGATACGCCGGCCCTCGCCGAGCTTGACGGATACCGGGCATGCAAACGATGCCGTCCGGACCGGGACAACGCCGTTCCGCATCTCGGAGCGGTTTTGCGGGCTTGTCAGGCGCTACGCTCGGCGGAAGAAGAGCCGTCTCTTTCGAATTTGGCGGCAGAAGCGGGCTTGAGCGCCGGGCACTTTCAGCGCGTCTTTAAAGGGCACATAGGACTTTCGCCCAAACAATATGCCCGCGCCGTCCGCAAACAAAAATTGCGCGAATCGCTTAACGGGGCCGAAAGCGTCACCGAGGCGATTTTTGCCGCCGGATACAACAGCGCATCAAGGGCCTATGCCGACGACGCCGCATCCGGCGCGCGAATGCAGCTTTTCCGCCGGGGCGCAAAGGACGAAACCCTCCAATACGCAACCGCAAAAACGTCCCTCGGCAGCATCGTCGTTGCAACAACCGAACAGGGCGTCTGTCTTGTTGAATTCCTCGATAATCGAAAACCCGAAGACGCGCTGCGCAAGCGCTTTGCACATGCGCAACTCAAACCCGCGGCGAAAACGTCGGCGCAATGGCTGCGCAAGGTTGTTGAGCATGTTGATAATCCCGGCAAGGGCGGTGACATTCCTCTTGATGTTCGCGGCACCGCTTTTCAGGAAAAGGTTTGGAACGCGCTCATCGACATCCCCGCGGGCGAAACCCGAAGCTACGGCGAACTTGCCCATGACATCGGACATCCCAAAGCCGCGCGGGCGATCGGAGCGGCATGCAACGCAAATCCCGTTGCCGTCGTCGTCCCGTGCCACAGGGTCCTCGGCGCGAACAAGTCGCTTACCGGATACAGGTGGGGACTCGAGCGAAAACAAAAATTGCTGCAAAAGGAAACTCAATGCTCCGACAGCAAGCGTCCGAAGCCGCCAACTCGAAAGTCGCAGCCCGCGGCCCGCATTGAGCGCCAAAACATCACCTGATTGGAGCTCAGGACCGGAATTCCCAGGCGTGATTCCAGCTTTTCAATCACGCTTATCGAGCGCAGCGCCGTGCACGACAAAAACATCGCCTCCGCATCCGCCGGGCAAACGCTCTCGGCCAGCTCGACAATCTTGTCCGGCGATACGCGCGCAATGTCTTTGTCGTCCTCCAAACCCAAACAGCAAGGCGATATTACCTCGAAGCCGTCCGCCTCGAAGCAATCCACCAACGCACGGGTCACCGGCTCGACATAAGCCGCCAACATTCCGATTCGCCGCGCTCCCAATTCCTTTAACGCCAGCATTGCCGAGCGGCTCGGCGTTACCACTGCAACATCCGGTCTCGCTTCCTTGATGTTTTGTGCGACGGCGTCATGTCCTATCAGCGCCGTTCCCGACGTGCAGCCGTACGCAATCACATCGAGTTTTTGTCCGGGCAAAAGCAACGCGGCCGTTTCACGCAAACGTGGAGCCATTGCCAAAAGATTCTCCCGGGTCGTCGGGTTGGCAAAGGCGATGCGGCTGACATAGATCCCCAACGATGCATCCGGACACATCGACGCAAAGTCGCGCTCCAGGATTTCGTCCGTCGCCAGCGCTATCAAGCCGATGCGCCAGCGAACTTCGCCTTCGTCAAAGATGTCCGCATTGTCTAAAAACGAGATGGATTCGGCCACTTGACTCTCCTTTCCAAAGTCATATATTGCGACTCAAAAAGGGGATGCGCAAGAGAAAAGCGGAGGTGCGGCATGGCCGAGGATAGAATTCGAGTAACGGAGTGGCACAACGGCGAAAAGGAATATTCGCCCTTTTCGGACGCCGAGATGTCACGGCGGCAAAACGACATGCGCAAATGGATGTCCGAAAACAACGTCGACGTCGCCCTGTTCACGTCATACCACTGCATCAACTATTATTCCGGCTGGCTGTATTGCGGGTTCGGACGCAAATACGCCCTTGTCCTCACGCCGGCGAAGGCAACGACCGTCTCCGCGGGAATCGACGGCGGCCAGCCGTGGCGGCGCGGCTACGGCGAAAACCTCGTTTACACGGACTGGCGGCGCGACAACTATTACCATGCGCTCAAGCATCTCATCCCCGGCGCAAAAACCATCGGCATTGAGTTTGACCACGTCAGCATCGACCTCCAGCGGCTGTTGAAGGAAACATTTCCCGATGCCGATTTTGTTGACGTCGCCCAGGCTTCCATGTGGATGCGAACCGTCAAATCCGACGAGGAAATCAAACTCATCAGGGAGGGCGCGCATACCGCCGACATTGGCGGCAAAGCCTGCGTCGGGGCCGTCCACGAAGGCGCCGCCGAGTTCGAGGTCTCCTCCGCGGCGACAAGCGCAATGCTCCGTGAAATCGCAAAGAACCACTCTTATGTCGAACTCATGGACACCTGGACGTGGTTTCAGTCCGGAATCAACACCGACGGCGCGCACAATCCCGTCACCAACCGGAAGGTGCGGCGCGGCGACATTTTGAGTCTCAACACCTTCCCGATGATCTTCGGTTACTACACCGCTCTCGAGCGCACGCTTTTCTTCGATCACGCCGCCGACGAAGCTCTCGACATCTGGAAAAAGAATGTTGCCGTGCATGAACGCGGGCTTGAGCTTATCCGTCCGGGCGCACGTTGCTGCGACATTGCAAGCGAGCTCAACGAAATGTTTCGCGAGTGGGGCCTGTTGCAATACCGCTCGTTCGGATACGGACATTCCTTCGGCGTGCTCTCCCACTATTACGGCCGGGAAGCGGGAGTCGAGTTGCGCGAGGACGTCGAAACCGAACTGCGCCCCAACATGGTCGTATCCATGGAGCCGATGGTGACCATCCCCGAAGGGCGGCCGGGGGCCGGAGGTTATCGCGAACACGACATACTTGTCGTTACCGAAGAGGGCGCCGAGAACATCACCAAATTCCCCTACGGTCCCGAACACAATATAATCAAGGGCTAGCGTGCAACTCCTCGAGTATCTCCGCCGTTGTTCTCTGGCGGCAGTAGCCCGCTGTCGCGCGCAGGGAATTCTCCTGGCGCTCGGCGCTGTGGGTCAGGCACGCATCCGTTGCCTGCGTGACCAAATATCCCAAATCGGCGCCGTCGCGTATCGCGCTCTCGATGCATTGATCCGTCAACAGTCCGCTCAATACCAATTGCTTCACTCCGAGGTTTCGGAGGATGTAATCGAGGTTGGTCGATATGAAAACCGAGGAGGATGTCTTCGGCAGCACGATATCGTCGTCTCCCGGGGCAATCGCGTCCAGCACTTTCCCGTCCCACGAGCCGCGGGGAACATGGAAGCCGCTAATCTTGTAATCGAGGCTGTTGTCCCGGCCGTCGCGCGTCAGGCTCTCGATTACCGTATAAATCACTTCAACCCCCGCGCCGCGGCACGCATCAAGCAGCGCCTTCATGTTCGCCAGGACACGCCCTTCCAGTTCGCGGAAGAACCAGCCGTAGCGCTCCTCCATCTCGCCGCTTTCCGCGCCGGCAAATGCTCCGCCCTCGCGGTGTGCGGAGTAATTCTGCACATCAACGAACAACAAGGCCGTTTCCCCCGTTACAAGCGGCTTCTCCCGCATCTTTTCCATTTTTTCCCTCTATCCGTTGCAATATGCGCGCAAATGCAATATACACAATGGGTGTATTGTCCCGCAATTCCACAGCGCATGAAGAGGTCGCCATGATACGCAACCCCCTTATCTTCGCAGCCGTTTCCGATTTCGCGGGAAAAACGCGGGGCAAGGCCTTTCCCGAACAAGACCTCAACATGCGCCTTCGGCGGGGCGTCGGATGGGCGCCGACCTGCGTCCAAATTACCTGCTTCGATGTCATCGCGCCGAGCCCCTTCGGGGCCATCGGCGAGGTCCTCATGATTCCGCAGAAAGACACGGAGGTGCGCGTCAATTTCCAGGACGATACGCCGCCCGAACATTTCTTTCTCTGCGACATTACCACCCTTGACGGCAAGCCCTGGAGTTGTTGTACGCGCGGGATTCTCAAGGCCGCGCTCAAGCGTTTGTATACGCTTGCGGGCGTGCGGCTCTACGGGGCTTTCGAGCATGAATTCCAGATCAAGGACAAGGCCCTTACCGCAAACGACGCCTACGGCATTAATGCATTCTCCCTGCGCAGACAACTCGGCGAGAGCATCATGGCGGCGCTCGCCCAGGCCGGACTCCAGCCTGATTCCTTCATGAAGGAATACGGCACCGAACAATACGAGTTCACCGTCAAGCCCAAACACGGCGTTGCCGTCGCGGATGCCGCCGTTACCGCGCGCGAACTGGTGCGCATGACCGCAAGGCGGCTCGGCGAAGAGGTGACTTTCGCTCCTATCCAGGATATTGCGAGCGTTGGCAACGGCGTGCACATCCACATGAGTTTCCAGGATGGAGGGGGCAATTCCGTCTCCTACGACCCGAAAGATCCGCATGGCATGTCGAAACTCACCGGTGCATTTGCCGCGGGAGTGCTGAAATATCTCGATGCCATTCTCGCGTTCACCGCTCCCTCCGCCGTATCCTACCAGCGGCTCACGCCGCACCGATGGAGCGTTGCCTACAATAACATCGGGTTTGAGGACCGCGAGGCGGCTTTGCGCATCTCTCCGGTCACCGACAAAAGCCCCGAAAGCGTCGCGCAGCAGTTTAACCTTGAATACCGGGCCGCCGATGCAGCCGCCTCGCCCTACCTCGCTCTTGCGGCAATCGTCCACGCAGGCGCGCAGGGCATTGAGGAAAAACTTTCCATACCTCCGGTCAGCCATGAAGATCTTTCGCTTCTCTCCGAGGACGAACTTGCCAAACGCGGATACACGAGAAATCCCCAATCCCTCGAGGAGGCACTCGAACGCATGAATAATGATGATACTGTTTGCTCCTGGTTTCCCGAAGAGTTCATTTCCATCTACACCGCGCACAAAAAATGCGAACTCGAACAACTAGAAGGAGAGAGTGTGGAGGAACAATGCGCCTCGTATGCCCGAACTTATTGAAATCCGGGGGTTTTCCCGGGGAGAATCCGTAGAAAAAAGGTGCCTAAATTCGCCCAAATTGCGCCAAAATTGACGGGATTCCTTTAAATGCAGGAAAAAATCTTGACTTTTGCCGGAAAATTTCGTTGACTACTGGAGGTAGTCAGTGAGTGTCTGTTAGTTTAACTGTTCTCCTTACCCTTTGAATTGCGTACTCCGCCGGTCTTTGTAGAGTTTGGACGGCGGGGGGTGTTGGGGGTTTACCAAAAACTCTACGATACAGCCGTCAGCATCCCCCCGCCGTTCTTTATTGGGCTGCGGAGCGGGGCGCGGTTCATGTGACGGGCTTTGACGGGTTCCGGCACGTTCAGACGGTTTTTGCGGCGTTACCACACATGGATTCTAATAAGCGCCGCTCCACAGTTGAAACAATACGCCAACGCTGAAAGAACCGACTAGCGCGGCCGTCACGTAGAGCAGGAAACCTCGTGGCTTTACCAGCGCCCACACCGCGATTGCCGCGGGTATCGAGGTAACGCTGCCGGCTACAATAAATGCCATCGCCGATCCCGGTGACATTCCCTGTTGTAGCAGGCCTCCTATCAGAGGCAGGGAAGCATAGCCGTTCATGTAAGCGGGAACGCCGACAATCGTTGCCGTGACTATCGGCATCCATCCCGCCCCGCCGACAAGACCCGTGACCAATTCGGCGGGAACGTAAACCAGCATCAAACTTTCCAGCAAGAAGGCAATCGACAGCCACCGGGCTAAAAACAGGCTTGTTGATATTGATTGCGTGCGAAATTTCACGAAGCGCTCGCGCTCGTGCCAGAACTTCCACGAGACTTTGGCGTCTTGCGGCAGGGGCGAGCCGCATTCGCCCGAGTTGCATCCCCCGGCAATCTCCTCGCGCAAAATATTGCGCAAATATCCGATGCGCTCGAGTCCATGTCCGGCAAAGCCTCCCAGCAGGCCGATTCCGATGGCGGCAAAGGTCTTTGCAACGGCGAATTCGCTTCCCAATATCCCCGCCGTGAGCGCAAACATCGAGGGGTCCATCACCGGGGACGCCAGGCAGAACGCCATGACCGCCGACAAGGGAACGCCCATGCGCAACAGCGCGGCCATCAACGGTATCACGCCGCATGAACACAGCGGC
This sequence comes from Hyphomicrobiales bacterium, assembly GCA_026708545.1. Taxonomy (GTDB): domain Bacteria; phylum Pseudomonadota; class Alphaproteobacteria; order JAPOUT01; family JAPOUT01; genus JAPOUT01. The sequence continues at coordinate 2,016 of JAPOUT010000128.1, read as the reverse complement.
GATATGCCTCCGGCGATTGAAGCCAGCACAATCATCAGCATCGCCGAGCCGCTGAACGCGCGGACAATCAAGCCCTCCGCATCTGTCGCGCCGATATACGCCGCTATCAAAACCGAAAACAGCAAAAACGGAACAATGTCGAGAAAATTCCCGACCACAAAGGTCGTGCTGTCGACCCCTTGTGAAGGGTTCAGCAAAAACACCGCCAGTAAAATGCCCGCAAACACAATCCATACGGGTTCCCTGCGCCAAAGATTCCAACCCGGGGTGAAAATGCGCTCGCGCGCGTACAAAACCAATTCCGTCATGCCGCCCTCTTTTTTGGCGGTTCGACGCCGACGCAACACTCGGCGCTTAGGTAAGAGACAATCTCCCGCATTAGAGTGAAGTTTGCCCGGTTGATGATCTCGCGTCCGTTTCGTTCCTGCGTGACGAGTTGCGCGCCTGCCAGCGCGCTCAAGTGGTGCGCGAGCGTTGAGGCGGGGATGTTGAGATGCGAGATAATATCGCCGACGTTCAAGCCGTCCTCGCCTGCACGAACCAGCAGTTGAAATATCGACAGGCGATTCTCGTGTCCCAGCGCCGAAAGCGCGTTTGATATGTCCTGCGTGGATTTGCGGGGTTTCTTCTTTTCCATATTTTCAATATAACTATAAAACTAGTTATGTCAATATGTTTTTCAAATATTTTTCACCTGTCGAAAACCGGCGCAAACAGGCGGTGAATTTGCCGGAAATTCTCTGAAAGCGCGTGCAATACCGTTTTCTTTTCGGCCGGAAGCCCGCCATCCCGCGAATCACTGATATGCGCAATTTTGTGGCTTAGCCCCTGTCTCCTGCGCTTTCCGGCGACAGGGGGCTTGGAGCGGGGGACTTAGCTGCCGTATGCCAAAGCGTCCCTGTGGGGAGCAGGGCGTTCCTGCACCAGCAAATGCGCGATCGCCGACAATACACCCAGCGCTATCGCCAAATACCAGATGTGGTCATAACTGGCGTAACGGTCGAAGAAGAAGCCGCCCAGCCACACTCCCGCGAAACTCCCCAACTGGTGCGATAAAAACACAAAGCCGAACAGCGTTCCCATCGCCCGGGGCCCGAACATGATCAGCACCAGCGCGCTCGTCAGCGGAACGGTCGAGAGCCACAATATTCCCATCAGCAGCGCGAACACCATTACGGACACTTCGGTCACCGGCAGAGAAATAAACCCCAGTATCACAACGGAGCGCAACGCGTATATCGCTGCAAGAATGTACGGCTTGGAGAATTTGGTGCCCAGTTTTGCCGCCAGCAACGTTCCGAAGATGTTGGCAAGGCCGGCAAGCGCGAGGGCCTGGAGTCCCAATGCGCGCAACTCCTCCGCCGAGGCGCTCGAGATGCAAAAGTGCTGCACATAGTTGGGAAGGTGCGCCGTGACAAACGCCAGATGAAATCCGCACACGAAGAAGCCCGCGCCCAGCATCATGTAACTCGAGTGCCCGAAAGCCTGGCGGACTGTTTGCCGGATGGAGAAATCATCGGCGGCATCGTTGTTGCCGACGGGGGAGGGTGCCGCCGGTTTTGCGCGCAGGAGCGGTATGCACAGAGCCATCGGTGCCAGCGTTGCCGTGACAGCAATCAGCGTCATGCGCCAGTCGAGCCACTCAATCAACCAAGATGTAAGCAACGGCAGGACGACTTGTCCGGCAGATCCCATCGCCGACGTGATGCCGAGATACTGCGTGCGTTTTTCCACCGGTGCGGCACGCCCGACCACGGTGAGAACGACACCGAAGGCGGTGCCGGAGATTCCCATGCCCACCAGCACGCCGGCACCAAGGTGCTGGGCAAGGGGGGAGGTTCCGACGATGCATACGCCCATGCCAATGACATACAGGCAAAATCCAAGCCACAGGGCTTTGCGGTCGCCGTATTTGTCGGCAAGGATGCCGAAGGCGGGTTGCGCGACCCCCCAGACGAGATTCTGTATCGCGATGGAGAGCGAGAATATCTCGATGCGTCCGCCGAATAATTCGTT